>JAMPHJ010000085.1 GCA_023663465.1 Muribaculaceae bacterium
AACGTCCGGCACAAACATCGCAGGATATTGGCAGCATGGAGGATTAGATTGAAAACAACAGAATTTAGTTAAAAAATAGTTGACAAACTATTCATATTCATATACAATAAATCTATCAAAAGTTCAAAACATCGTGCGTTTCGCACATTCAGGCAGTTTCTGCCGGAGCTTTCAGATACCCATTTATTACAAGATTTATAAATACGGCAGGAAATGACTGGAAAAGGTCTGGTCCAGATGCAGTTGTTCTCCTGCTACTATCAAAGGAGCACAGCTTATGAAAAAGAAACGAAAGAATTTTTTTATGGAAAAAATAATGCAGTATAGCCGGAAGAATGTCCACAGAAAGGTTAAAGACAGATTGTTCCGGTTCCTGTTCGAGAAAGACCGGAAGGCGCTCTTGCAGCTCTACAATGCCCTGAACGGGACGGATTATGCGGATACATCGCAATTACAGGTTGTGACGATAGAGAGTGCAGTCTATATCGTCATGAAAAATGACCTTGCCTTTGTCGTGTCAGGGGTTTTAAACCTGTATGAGCATCAAAGCACCTACAATCCGAATATGCCGGTCCGCTTTTTAATTTATCTGGTGCAGGAGTACCAGAAAGTCATCGAAGAGGCAGAAGAGAGCTTATACGGTGAAAAAAGGATATCCCTGCCGACGCCGCAATGCATTGTTTTCTATAACGGTGAGAAAGAGATGCCGGAGGAACAGGTGCTTAGACTGTCAGAAGCATTTGAAAACAAGGGGCAGGAAGCGGATGTAGAGCTGAAAGTCAGGATGCTGAACATCAATTACGGGCACAATGCCGAACTGATGCAGAAATGTCAGGTTCTGGATGAATACGCCCAGTTTGTGGAAATATCCAGAGCCTATGCGGCAAAAGGCGGGAAGATGAAAGACGCCCTGGAGCAAGCCATCGATTACTGCATAGAAAATGGGATACTGGAAGAATTTCTTAGGAAATACCGTGCGGAGGTAGTTGGAATGTTGTTGGAAGAGTTTGATGCAAAAAAATACGAGAGGTCTATGAAGGAAGCCGGACGCGAGGAAGGTCGAGAAGAGGGGCGCAAGCAAGGGATAGAAGAAGGACGCAAAGAAGGACAAGAGCAGGGACAACAATCCGGCGACGCCCAGCGTCTTATAAAAAGCGTAGAAGAACTCATGAAAAACCTACAGACAGACCTGCCCCGCGCCTGTGGACTGATTGGCGTCACGGTGGATGAGTATGAGCGCGCCAAAGAGCGGACACTGGACTAGCAGCAATCCCGATCCCCCAATCCCCACTAGGCGATTAGCTCCAAACCATCCCCCAATTCGCCCAAAACCGTCCCCAAAATCCCCATATTCCCTCGCCAGAACATATACATTTTGCCTAAATGCACAAAAGAAACGAATATTTTTTGTGGAAAATAACGAAAATTTTGCCCCCGAAAAACTTGCGAACTATTTTAGAAAATAGTATAATGATAGCAGCAAAAGCATGATTATGATATTTTTTATTTCCAATTAAAGCGAAGATATCAATTGTGCTTTGTTTCTATAAAAAATGAGAAATTGTTTAATTTTCTTGTTTAGAATACGAGATGATGGAGGTTCGCTCATGGCGGATTGGGGCTATGTAGCCATTGATAAAAGCGGGAAAGAAGTTAAGGGTTCCAAAACTGCCGACAGTATGGAGCAGGTAACGCGGGAATTGAAGAACTCAGGTCTGATTGTCCTGGAAGTGAAGGAACAGACTGCTTTAACGAAGAATATCGAGTTTGATTTTGGCGGGAAGCCGACTGCCCGCGATTTGAGTGTGTTCTGTAGGCAGTTTGCCAGCATTACCCGCGCAGGTGTTACGATTATCCAGGCTTTGCAGATGCTTGCGGATTCTACGGAAAATAAGAAGTTACAGAAGGCGCTGTTTGCCGTAAAAGCAGATGTGGAAAAAGGTGAGACCTTTGCGGATTCCCTTGCGAAACACCCGGCGGTGTTCCCGGATTTGCTGATACAGATGGCAAAAGCGGGCGAGGCTTCCGGTAGTCTGGAAATATCTATGGAGCGTATGGCGGTGCAGTTTGAACGTTCCGCCAAGACAGCAGCGCTTGTTAAGAAGGCAATGATTTACCCGATTGTGGTAGCGATTGTGGCGGTTGTGGTTGTTATTATCATGCTTGTTGTCGTTATTCCGTCCTATACGGACATGTTTGACCAGTTGGGGGCGGAACTGCCGGGAATTACGCTGGCGGTTGTGGCGATGAGTGATTTTATACAGGCATATTGGTATATCCTTGTTCCGGTTATTGCCGGCATTGTGTTCGGTATCAAGGTGTTTGCGGGTACATATACAGGAAAACATTTATTCGGGAAGCTGCAGTTAAAGATTCCGGCAATCGAGAATCTGGTCACGAAGACGGCGTCGGCGCAGATGGCGAGAACGCTGAGTACGCTTCTTTCTTCCGGCGTGCCGCTGATAGAGGCGGTGGATATCGTATCGGATACGATGACGAACGTCTGGTTTAAGGAAGCCTTGAAAGATACGGTACAGGAGATTATGATTGGTGTGCCCCTGTCCCAGCCGTTACAGACCTGCGGGTTGTTCCCGCCGATGGTATATCATATGATACGGATTGGTGAAGAGGCAGGTTCCACTGAGGAAATGCTGGACAAGCTGGCGGACTATTATGAGGAAGAAGTCGAGATGGCGGTACAGTCTCTGATGGCGGCGATGGAGCCGATGATTATCATCGTGCTGGCAGCGATTGTCGGCGTGCTGATTGGTTCGGTTATGGCGCCGATGGTAACGATGTACTCTGCACTGGATAATCTGTAAAAGGGAAGAACTACGAATTAATCACGACTGTGTAGTAGGGAGCAGTTGTGTTTAAGATAAATTTTTATGAGAAAAGGAGAAGGAATATGAAAAAGGAAATGAATAACAAAGGTTTTTCATTGGTCGAGCTGATTATCGTTATTGCCATCATGGTAATCTTAGTAGCAGTTCTTGCACCGCAGTATTTGAAGTATGTTGAGAAGAGTAGAGTTTCTACCGACGTACAGACTACGGTTGAGCTTATCAACTCTCTTCAGGTTCTGGCGTCTGACCCGGATGTTACTTTAAGCACAACAGAAACTTATACAGTAACAAATGGTACAGCAGGCTCAGATACCATTACAATTTCTGGAGATTTAGCAAATCAGCTTACTACAGCTGGAATGTTAGCCGCTTCAGATATGACTGCAAGTGGTTCCAATTTTACGCTTAATTCAACATATCAGTCTAGCGTATATACCAGTACGGCTATTACATTAACTTTGAGCTATAGTTCCAATAATATTTGGACTGTAACCACAACTGGCGTTGACAGCTCAGGTAAGATTCCTACAACTACACCTGCTGGACCGTAATAAGCAACCTGTACCAAAGCCCGGCACCCACACCGGCACTGTATCATTGTATTATTTCGTAACAATACCTATCTTACCGTTTTGCCGGCACGAGGCGGGCGGAACGGTAAGATAATAGAAAAACCGTACCGGACGTTTTAGGGACGTCTGCCGGAGGTTAAAGGAAAACACTATGCTTGAGGCAATACTTTTTTACATAAGCATCTTTCTATTTGGAATCGTCATCGGCAGTTTCCTGAATGTATGCATCTACCGGATTCCTAAGAAAGAAGATATTGTCAAGGTAAGGTCCCACTGCATGGGCTGTGGTTATCAGCTTGCGTGGTACGATTTAATACCGCTTTTCAGTTACCTTTTTCTCAGGGGCAGATGCCGTAAATGTAAGACGAAGCTATCCGTGCAGTATCCTTTAATCGAAGCGTTAAACGGATGTCTGTATGTCTTAATCGTTCTGGTAAACGGGGTAAACGTAGAATCCCTACTCTACTGTTTACTGACGTCTGCGCTGATTGTTTTAAGCGTAATTGACTTTAGAACCTATGAGATTCCTCTGGGAATCAATGGGTTTATACTGGCGCTTGGGCTGATCAGACTGATAATAGGCGATATCGGCAGGATGTCCTGTCTGATTGGCTTTTTTGCCGTCAGTGTATTTCTGGTGATTCTGTATTATGCGACCCATGGGCGCGGGATTGGCGGCGGCGACGTCAAGCTGATGGCGGTCTGTGGTCTTGTACTTGGATGGAAATTAATCATATTGGCATTTTTCTTGGGGTGTATTTTTGGAGCCGTGATTCATACGATTCGGATGAAGATAAGCGGTGAAGGGCATGTGCTGGCGCTTGGACCCTATCTTTCGGCGGGGGTTTTTGTGGCAATGCTCTGGGGAGAACAAATGATAGGATGGTATCTGGACTTCTTTTGACTAGGAAGATGATTTGGAAGAATGCACCTGCTTGGACAACACCGGCAGGTTTTTAACGTATATATATGTACCTATTTACCTATTGATAAGGAGGAACTAATTCATGGCGGGCAAAGTGCTCAGTATTGAGGTAGGATATTCATTAACGAGAGTCTGCGAGGTAGACTTCAAGGCGAAAACGCCTAAAGTACATAAAAGTTTTACGGTTCCGACGCTGGAAGGTGTTATGAATGACGGCGTCCTGACGCCGGATCCGCATTATGTGGAAGGTCTGCGCGGCGGATTGCGGGAAAATGTGATTAAGACGAAGCAAATCGTATTTTCCATTGCTTCTGCAAAGATTGCAACCCGTGAGATTGTGATTCCTTATGTCAAAGAGAAACAGATTGCCGCAGTGGTACAGGCGAATGCCGCCGAGTATTTCCCGGTGGATTTGAGCCAGTATCAGCTGGCATATAGCATTTTGGAGGTCATGGGGGATAAAAAAGGCGAACAGCAGTACAAACTGCTCGTGCTGGCGGTGCCCCAGGCGATGTTAAAAGGGTATTATGAACTTGCCGCCTCTCTTAGAATGGAAATAGCGGCATTCGATTATGTGGGTAACAGTTTATATCAGGTCATGAAAAAAGAGTGTTCGGAAGGCGCGCAGTTAGTTGCAAAGATAGACGAGCGTTCCACACTTATCATGGTAATTAAGGAAGGGCAGATTGTCTTTACCAGAAATGTGGCGTACGGCGTAGAAGAGGCGCTGCAGGCGGTTATGGAAAGCGTGGCGTGGGGCAGTGTCCGAAATATGCGCCAGGCGATTCAGACAGTCGAGAAATTCCAGTGTATTGACTTGACGGATAGGGAAACGGCAGAAATGACTGCGCCGGTCAATCCGTCCCTCGAAGAAGCGGCGCAGATTAACGTAACAGATGCGTTATCGCCGATGATAGGCGGTATCGCGAGGGTTCTGGACTATTATGCTTCCAGGGGCGACAGTGCGCCCATCGATAAGGTACTTGTAACCGGTATCGGCGCAAACTTCCTAGGCATGGGTGAGCTGCTGAATCGAGAAATCAATTATCCGGTCTTTGCGGTTAAGAAAGTAGAAGGGTTCAATCTTGAGAAATATTTCAAGGATGGATTTTTTGGCGAGTATCTTGCCTGTATTGGCGCTTCGATTTCCCCGCTGGGCTTTTTGTCGGAAGAGGAAGAAAAAAAGAAGAAAAAAGCTTCTGTCGAGCTGTTACCAGATGAAAAGGGAATGTTTATTTTATCCATTATCATCTGCGTCGGCGGTGTGATTCTGGCGGGTGCGCTGGCAGGAGTTTCCCTATTTGGCTATTATTCGGAACAGAAGGAACAAGTCAGGCTGAAAAACCGGATTGCGGAGTTAGAGCCGATAGAAACGGTTTATTTGGAATATTTACAACAGCAATATACCTTTAATAAGCTGACGTACTTTGAAAACAGTACCGTGACGCCCAATGAGAACATGGTGGCGTTTCTGGAAGAAATGGAAGAGAAGATGCCTTCTTCCTTGTACATACAGTCTTTCAATGCAGATTTAAACGGAATTACCTTATCGGTGACAGTTGATAATAAAGACGACGCTGCAAGGATGATTCAACAGTTTAGGACGTTTGAGACGATAGGCGGGGTAGCGGTGGCAAGCATTACCGATACCGGCGCGGTCATGGACGGCGAAGTGATGGACGAAGAGCCGATGGTCAGCTTTACGCTGACAGCCACTTACCGGGGAAATGAAGAGGAAGCGGCAGCGGCGGCAGAAACAGCAGCCGCAGCGGAAGCAGCGGCGGAAACTGAAGCAGAGCAGACGGAAGAATAGGAGGATGGGGCATTGAAAAGAAACGAGATACAGCTTTTGTTAATTGCCATCGGCGTTTTGCTGGCATTTGCATCATGGCAGTTTGTGTATAAAACCTATGAGGAAAAAACAGAAGTTATCGCGGCGGAAAATGAGACGCTTCAGGCAAGGGTGGATCAATTGGAAATACTGAATGCGAAGAAACCTCAGTACGAGGCGGACACGCAGCAGATGAAGGATGACTGCACTGCCATCATCAATAAATTCCCTTCTGGCGTTTATGCAGAAGATATGATTATGTATTTTAACGAGATGGAGCTTGTAGACATGAATGATATGGTAGTTCCTGCGGTAAGCATGGGGACGCCGTCCCAGGTGCCTTATTCGGGTACGCTGGAGGTCAGCAGCTATACGCTTGTAGACGATGGTATTACAATGGATAAAATCCAGAGTACGCTCACTTATACGACGACTTATAATGGTTTGAAGAACCTGCTGGATTATATCTATGGGATGTCTACAAGAAAATCAGTGTCTTCCGTCAACGTTACGGCTACGGCGGACGGCTTCTTAAACGGGACGATGCTGGTAGATTTTTATTATCTGGACGGCACGGAATTCCCGTATGTCCAGAAGGATATCATGGGCGTACCGCTTGGCACTTCCAATTTGTTCGGTGTGAGAACCGGCGAGACAAGCTCTTCTGGCGGCGGCTCTGGGGAAGGCAGTGAAGAAGCCGGAGAAGAGGGCGAAGAAGCAGAAGCGGAAGAGTAAATGGGCGGACATGGCGGCGAGATGAAAAATCCAGAAAGGAGGAGTTTATGAAACAAAGGAACAAGCCAGAACAGAATCAAGGTTTTACCTTGCTGGAAGTCCTGATTGCAGTTATCGTGCTGGGCATCGTTATCGTGCCGATGCTTCATAGTTTCGTATCTTCCCACCGGATGAATTCCCGGAGCAAGCAGTACATGAGGGCGACGACGCTGGCGCAGGATGAGATGGAAATCTTCGAGAAGGAAAAGCTGGAGAATCTGACAGACCCCACAAAGTTTCCAGGCTATACGGTGACTCCGCCAGACCCGACAGATCCGACAGATAACGGGTGTTATGAATTTAAAAAGGACGATGTGAGTAATGATAGCGCTGGTTCTAGCGCAAGCCGCTTTGATGTGACGATAGAGCTGGATCCGGAGCGGGCGTCGCCTATTGGACGGTATTTTGATGAAAATACGAAAGCTCTTTTCTATATGGATAAAATGGGGGAAGCAGACAGCGGAAGTTATGTGCAGACCGTTAGAAATTCTACGAATCCGACCGGGTATGACGAGTCGGTTTATGCGCTTTTCCATACCATGAGGGCGACAGGCGGCGATGGCGATAGCTGGTCGGCGGATACTTTTGCCCAGAAGATTGCAAGACGTATCCATGTGAAAATTTTTCAAGAAAGCAACGGATTCAACTGGGTAACGAAAGTGAAAGTTATCTATGAATATGTGCTTTGCCAGGACAATGTAATGCAGTCCGGGTATCAGCGGCATACTGAGGAAAGCATTGTTTTTGACAATGCACAGAAACTGGATGACGACGGAAATCCGATAGACTTAAAGAGCATCTATTTATTCTATGCTCCCAGATATGTAGGTTATCTGACGCCCATCAGCTATCTCTATAATGTGGATGGGACGATGGTGAATTTTAAAACCAATGAGGACTGGATTATCGTCGAGAATGAAGCGAAACTTCCAGTGGACGTCTTTATTCTGCGGCAGGATATCCTGCAGGATGGTTCCATTTCTGATACGGAACCGGTGCCTGTCCAGTATCAGGCGAAACTGGAAATTTATGACGGCATGAATGCGGATGGCGAAACTTGTGGGAATTATTTTACCAATCTGAATCTGGACTCGCCGGTTATGACAGGCGCAGGCCAGCAGACGGAGCTGATTCTGCATGATTATGGGAATCCCAGCAGGACGTTTGGGCGTTCCGAGGTGATGGCGATTGCCAATCCCAGGGCGATAGGCGCTTCTTCGGATGGGCAGACGTTAGTGAAAGACAGGATTTATTCCATGACGGTCAAGGTATATCCCCATGGGGCTGACCAGAGTACGACCGACCCGATTGTGACGATGACGGGTTCTAAATTAGAGTGAGAATTGCAAAAGGAAGTTGACAGGTATGGAGAAAAGCAGAGGATTAAAGAAGCTGCAAAAGCTTTTGGGCGCAAAACTTCATAAAGACAACCGGGGCGGCGCGATGGTCATGGTCCTGGTGGTCATTATGTTTATTTCCATCATTGCGGCTGTTTTGATGTTTCTGGCGTATCTGGGCTATCAGATGCGGCTGATGGATAAACAGGGAAAAGATACTTTCTATACGGCGGAAACCGTGCTGGATGAGATTAATACAGGCATTCAGGGGGAAATTTCCGATGCAATGTCGGTGGCTTATCAGGATGTGATGGCGAATTATTCCCTCTATGATACGGCACAAAAAAGAAGCAGCCGTTTTTGTGAGCTTTATCTTGATAAAGTGAAAGAAGCGCTGCAGGGCGGCAGTGTGGATGGCTGTTACGATGTCACTGTGCTGCGCAGTTATTTGTCTGATGAAATCGTCGGCAATAGTACAGGAAGTCTTGCCGACGGCGATAGAGGGAGCCGGGAAAAATTCGGCACTTACGGCGCGATTGTAGAATCCAATATGACTCCCGACAGCTATATGCTGGTAACGAACACAGGGTCGAATCTGCTTTTGAAAGATTTAAAAGTAACCTATGTCAATGAGAGAGGTTTTGTTTCGATTATTACGACGGATATCAAAATCGTACTCCCAGACCTTGGCTTTGCCCAGGCATCGGAGCTTCCGGCGCTGAACAATTCCTGCCTGATTGCCAATGAAACGCTGGCGATGGGTAATGTGAATGCGGGAAGCGGCGTTACGATTAAAGGAAACGCTTATGCAGGACGCATGACTGTCGGGAGCACTACTGAGAATCCGGCTTTTCTGCCCGCAAGTCTCGTGCATTTCCAGAATATAGACGGGGCGGCTGCGGATACATTGTCCCTGGTGGTCAGCAGAGAGGATATTACGGTAAATGACAGCCGTATAGAGACGGAAAATGTGGAATTGTGGGGGCAGAATCTGTTTCTGACTTCTGCTGCAGTTTCTGCGGTGGCGGATTTGGACGGCAGTACGAATCTGCGGGATGACCTTGTCTTAGAAGGAACGGGCAGCAAGGTGGCACTGGCGGGTGAGTACTCCGGTTTCGGCATGATAACAGGGGATACTTCCGGCGCGGGCGCAGGGGGAACGGGCGGCGTGGCAGGTTCAGCGACGGATCCGGCGCTAAGCAGTGCAATTGTGGTAAACGGTAAGGATAGTTCACTGGATTTGTCCGGGCTGACCAATTTGACGATTGCAGGTCACTCTTATGTGCAGACCAAAGTACCCTATACAGGGACAGAGGTAGATGTCGATGCGGAAAACGGGAATAAAGACAATGTCCTGATGGGGGAGTCGGTTGCCCTGAAAAGCAATCAGTTAATTTATCTTGTGCCTGCGGAAGCGTTAGGCTGCGTCATTGAAGAGGACGGCAGTATCGGGGATTCCGCTTATGCAAGCAATCCGCTGACACTAGAGCAGTATGAGGAACTCAAGGATCGTTCTAAATATCTGATGATAGACGGTAATAGACAGATTGAGGCGTTAGGCTATAAATCATTGAATAATTATATTAATAAAGAGACTGTTGCAGGGGAAACGGAAAAATTATATGTGCCGGAAGTTATTTTTAAACATACGAGCGCCGGCACCCTGGTTTATTGTTATCTGAGATTTGCCGATGAAGAGAGAGCGAATCTGTATTTTAGGGATTATTACCAAATCAATGCAGAAGAGGTCTTCTCTTATACGCGGCTTTATGCGAAAGAAATCAAAATGCCCGACCCGACGACGATGGTATATCTGAATCTGGATGGAAATATGCTTGTTTATTCCGATGGACAGACAGACCCTGCCACGGTGCTTGCCGCGCCGGATGACGGACAGAGCAGTTACTACAGCAAACATAAACAGGCGAAGAGCATTTTTAATACGAAGACAAGTGTTTTTAAGGCGCTGAGCGCCAAGATGGTGACGGATGATTCCCAGTTGACGATACCGGAGCGGAGCCGGTATGCCTTTGAGAATATTATTGATGAAGCGAAGGTAGAAGAGATTCTGAATGCGGCGATATCCGATACGGTGCAGATAGACACCAATACGCCGGGCAATATCAAGAGCGCCATCCTGACAAGAAAAGCGGATTATATAGTGGATGCTTCCGCACCAAATCAGGGTATCATCGTCAGCCTCGGCAATGTGGAAGTACAGAAAGATTTCAAGGGGCTGATTCTTGCCAAGGGGAATATTACGGTGACTTCCGCGGGCGGGATTACGATAGAGCCCATGAGTATTAACGATTTTTCGGAAACATTTGAAGCGAAAAAAGATTTCGGCGGTACGGATTATTCTGTCATCGACGTATTCCGCGACGGTATCAGTTATAATTCTGTCGGCGGGGCAGGAGCCGGCGGCGCTGGCGGGGCAGGAGCGGCAGCGGGCACAAATACTACGATAGCGCCTGTGGATTTGATTATTTATGAACGCTGGACGAAGAAATAGGGGTATGGCGAATGAAGATGGTGAAGGATGAGAAAGGCTTTTCCTTAGTTGAATTGGTGATTATTCTGGCGATTATGGCAGTGCTTGGAAGCGTTATGTTTTACTCCTTTACGCTGGTGACCGGGCAATACGCAAGGGAGTGCGCCAATAATCTGAGCGCGTCCCTGAATAAAGAAAAAAACTACGCGCTTACAAGGTCTGCAACGGTGGATTGCTATATGGAGCTGGTGAAGGATTCTGACGGATACCATGCGAAGTACTATGTTCCCAAGAATGCGATTACCGAGACGGAATGGGAATTAGCGGAGGAACAGTCCATCGGCAAAGAGCGGGTAGGCGTCATATGTACACTGGATAGCGGAAGTGAGATTACGCTTGCCTCAGGACAGTCCGTTAAGTTTGTATACAACCGCAGCAGCGGCGCCATGAAAGGGATTGTTTCATCGGACGGCGCGACGGATGGACTGCCCGATGTAATCACACAAAAATGCGACAGCATTACAATTTTACATGGAAGGGAATATAAAATCCAATTATATCCGGCAACCGGGAAACATGAATTATCCAGGGTGAACTAGGGGAGGAGGAAGCATATGAAAGACAATAAAGGTATGTCTTTGGTGGAACTGTTAATATCGGTTACGATTCTGGCGATTGTCATCGTAAGCGCTGCAGCCTTTATGGTAACAGGCAGCAGGAGTTTTGCAAGAGGAAGCGCAAATTCCAATGTGCAGAGTGAGGCGGAGTTAGCGGTCAATCAGGTGGAAGATCTGGTGATTGACGTAAACGGCGGCGTGGATTATCTGGTAGATGATGCGGCGGATACGGAAGAGTTAGTCATGTATCATGTGGAAAACGATGCCAGCGGCGTGACGACTTATAAGAAACGCACCGTGACCTGGGACAGGGCGAACGAAACGTTAAAGAGCAGCGAATGGGATATGGACTATGATGAACCAACCAACCATTATGTTGAAAATGCAGAAGTTTATAAAGACCAGCTGCTCGCCGAGAATGTCACAGATTTTAATGTGGATTTGAGCGATTCTGAGGTGGGCGCCGCATCTAACGGCACACCGATTACAATTGTACGCTCAGTAGTCATCCGTGTGGACTGCCATGACGCCACGACGGGCAATGTGGCATATGCAACAACACCTGTTATTACACTGCGGAACCGCTTGATGAGAAGCGCAACCCCGGAGGTAATCTTCCCTGAGACCCCGGCGGCGGACAGTACGCTGGTGCTTTATATTTCCGATAGCGATTTAGGCGCGGGGCTGCCGATTGTCAACCGGGTGACGACAGTAGAAAGAGACAAATTATATAATATTTTCGCAATTGTAAACCTCGGTTCCGATGTCAACGACCAATGCGACTGGACGATAGAAGGTGAGAGCGCAGGTTCTTCCTGCCTTAGTACGATAGATGCAAGCGGCGTTCTCTCGGTTGCAGAGCTTGAGCCGAACGATTATCTGGTGATTACAGCGACTTACAAGAACAATTCCAACAAGAAAGTGGTAGGAGTAGTCAAAGTAATCGGCGGAAGCGGCGGCGGAAGCGGCAAGTCCCTAGACAGTGTCAAGATTATTCCGACCAATATGACGACCTTTGCGCCGAACTATGCTTCTAATGTAAGGACTTCGGGGGATTGGACGCAGGCGGAATTGAATGATTTGGATTATACATGGAGTATCAGCGAACCGGAACGGGTAGCAGGTTTTGCCAATAAAGGGAAATCCTTAGCCCTTTCCATCATACAGGAAGATCAGAATTATGGGAAAATCATTACAATAACACTTGTTGTTCATTCTGACGTAACGGGACAGACCGTATCCGACCAGGTGCAATACCGCATTGCAGACAAGGGGACGAAGCCGGGCGGAGATGACTTGCTGGAGCGTGGCAAAGTCGGAGATACCATTGGATATCATGGTGACAACTGGTATAGCTTTGAACCGCCATTTTATGATGAAAAACCGGTGTATGAATATTATTTCTGCGATATCGAAGGCAACAGGATTTCGGCGCACGATTCCCTGTTAGACTGCATCGTTATTTCAGGCGGTCACGGAAGCTACTATCTTTCCTTTACGAAAGACCTTCCGCCGGAGAGGGAATATTACATCAAGGTCATGGTGCATTACCATGATAAATGGAATGGAACTGACTGGGATTATGAGCGGATTCATTACATACCTGCAGTAAGTCTCTGGGGCGAGACGACTTATTGTAACGCGACTGTAAACAGTGGGTGCGAATTTTACTATAACATCGGCGGTTATTATGAGCTGGCATGGGCAAACAGCAATCCGCCGGTATACGAATACGAAGTAGTGGATTTGGTATATGATGCGCCCGAAGGCGTGACAGTAACCGCAACCGCGGCTGGCGCACAGGCAAAGACCGTGACCCGTATCTGGTCAAGGGCGGTATTTGACTGCAGCGATTGGAACAAGGCAGGTTCCATAACCTTAAAGAGTATGACAGTTAAGATAACCATGAAAGGCTACCCGGATATTTATACTTACTCTACTGTTCTCTTTCAGTAAAGAAAATGGCGGGACACCTACCGGATTCCGGCACAGATAGTATCAATGGCAGGAAAGCGTAATAGGATTGGAAGTGTGAGTGTATGAGAAAAACCATAAAAAGCATTGCAGAAAAATGCATAAGCGGTAAGAATACCAAATATACAAAACGTTTTGCAGCGGCGGCAGTAGCAATACTGCTCGCTGCTTCTGTTGTCATAACGTCTATTTATAACAGGTCGGAGGCGGCGGAAGATGCAGATACCCTGATGGGGATTGAGAAACTGAGAAACATGTTTCCCTCAGATGAGGATTCTTATACAATCTTAGAAATTGTACCAAACAGAGACGCTGCAGAAATCGGCTATCTGTTTGAAGGTTATGAACCTGCGCTTTCCGAATGGGATGATGAGAAAAAAGAATGGGTAAGCTGGCAGCAGCTTTTGTTTGATAAAGCGACGGAACCGGAAAGAAAAGCTGCTGCCAGCTTACCCATTCTTTTT
>JAMPHJ010000086.1 GCA_023663465.1 Muribaculaceae bacterium
CCGGGGCTGAAATATACTCGAACATTTTTATTCACCCTTTCCCGAAAAATTTATTGTCTATAATTATATACAGTTAGCCGAATAAGTACAATATTTTTTGAAATTCTGCCTGTGCGGTGTTGTAGGTCGTGAGATGGCTCACAGGCACGAAAAGAACAGGATAAAAGAATAATACTTCACTGCCTAAAAAGGCGTTCTATTGCGTAACATTGGACAAAAAAAAGCGGCGTTTCTTTTCCCTCTGTTGTGTAGGGCAAAGAAACACCGTTATGGTAAAGGTTGTCCGTGTACATCCTGTCCGGGCGTTTGATTTTTGTGGCTGCGCATATCAAGGCTTTTCCATAAAAGTAATAAATTGGTAGTAAATTCAGTTGCTTATATCTATAAAAGCGCCTGTTTCCAAAACTTTTCAGAGATAATCCATCGTTTTTACTTTTTATACTTTGAACCTACTCCCTACAACGAAGAGGAAGATAATTTCACTAAAAGACGGTTCATAAAATAGGATATGACCATACAGCCAATCCCTGCCACGCTTCCGTACCAATTTAGAACCGCATCTGTCATCTGGAAATGTCTTCCTTCGACAAACTGCTTATAATACTCCGTATAATAAGCCAATATGTAACAGACGCCGCCAGATAAAAACACGCCGAGAATCCTATAGTATCCCCGGAAAAGTACCATGCTGACGAAAGTCGTCACAAACCCGACCACAAAAAACAATCCAAGATGCGCAAAATAGCGCATGATTCGGCTGATAATCACAACTTCTGCTTCTGTCGGATTTTCATAAATCCTATCTGCAATCTGGGCGGCAATTCCCATCGTAATGCCAGACGAGCGGCTTCCCTCCTGAAAAGATACGATAAAAACAAAATATAATAACAGCATCAGACCGGCAATCGACAGCGCAATTACCGTCAATTCCAGCCCGATATTCCGTGATTTATGTTGTTTCATAAAAATCTTGCTTCTTTCTCAACCTATATTTTCCAAATCCCCCATCGTTTCATATACCTGGATCCTCGATGCGTCTATTTCGGACATACCGATAAAAATAGCCCCGTACCGGTATTGCCCCTCTTCTGTTCTCTCGCTGCGAATGATTTCCAGAAACGCATGAAGCGTATCCTTCGTCCAAATCGTCAGATGGGCTTCATACACCGTTCCCACGTCCAGCACGCTGTCGCATACAAAACCCAGTCCCGTCTTAGACACGTCAGAAACCGCTACTGATACTTCCTCATTTGTATTGTTCAGATTTTTAATCAGTAACTTTACCCCCAGCTCCATACGTCTGTTTTTTCTTCTTTCTTCCATAGTCCTTATCCCCCATACTTCCGTCTCAAAACTTCTTAAATGTGAATTTTTAAGTTTAACCAATAAACATAGCATCCCTTTGTTTATCGGTTACGCTCGAAAATGCACTTTTAGGAACTTTTCATATTTCCGAATAAATAGAATCAAAAAAATTTTCTATCTTCATTCTCGCAACATTCATTCAAAATGTAGAGCAATGTCAGAAATTGTGATATAATGCTTTCGTTGTCAAACCCAATCCGGCAACGGAAAGGGGGTGTATATTTTTGCTCACTTCGTTTATTCTTTCCGTGCTGGCAAGTGTAATTGCCTATTACATTTGCAAATGGTTAGACGGAAATGACGACAACGACTAGCCTTGGTTTGCTCAGCCACAAATTGAGAAGAATCCCCGGTAGCTGGAACTGCCGGGGATTCGTTTGGTGTATATCTTGTGCTCATCTCGTTTTGCCTACTGGCATTATAGCATATGCAAATCCTGATTGCAATATTTCCAGCAAAAAAATTTTTACTTCCCCAAAGTACATTTTGGATTTTTACCGAATGAGCATAGCATCCCCAAAACTAAAAAACCTATATTCCTCCCGGATTGCTTCCTCATACGCAGCAAGTACATGCTCCCTGCCTGCAAGGGCGGATACCAGCATGACTAGCGTAGATTCGGGAAGATGAAAGTTGGTGATTAACGCATCTAACACTTTAAACTGATAACCCGGATAGATAAAAATCTGTGTATTGCCGCAGCATTCCTGTAATCTTCCATTTTCATCCGCTGCACTTTCCACTGTCCGGCAGCTTGTCGTGCCAACGCAGATGACGCGGTGTCCGCCGTCCTTTGCCCTGTTGATTTTCTCTGCGGCTTCCTGGGTCACCTGATAGGACTCCGCGTGCATATGATGCTCCAGAATATTTTCCGCTTTGACCGGACGAAATGTCCCTAACCCCACATGAAGCGTCACATAGGCGATTTCCACACCCTTTTTCTCAATTTTCCTAAGAAGCTCTTTCGTAAAATGCAGTCCTGCGGTGGGCGCCGCTGCGGAACCTTCATAGCGGGCGTACACGGTCTGATATCGGTCTTTATCCTGTAATTTATGCGTAATATAGGGCGGAAGCGGCATTTCGCCCAGCTTATCCAGCGTCTCTTCAAAAACGCCCTCATACTGGAAGCGTATCAGGCGGTTGCCCTCTTCTACAACTTCCAATACTTCCCCCTGCATCAGCCCTTCGCCAAATACCAGCTTTATTCCCGCTTTCGCCTTCTTGCCGGGTCTGACTAACGCTTCCCATACGTCTTTATCCCTGCGTTTCAAAAGCAGTACCTCGACCGCTGCGCCCGTATCTTCCCGCACGCCCCGCAATCTCGCAGGAATCACCTTTGTATCGTTTAGAACCAGACAGTCACCCGGCTGTAAATAGTCTATGATTTCGTGAAAAATATGATGCTCCACCGCGCCCGTCTCTTTGTCTAACAGCAAAAGTCGCGATGCGCTGCGGTCTTCTATTGGGTCCTGCGCAATCAGCTCTCCTGGCAAATCAAAATAAAAATCCGATTTCCTGAGTTCTCTTTTCTCCATATGTTTTCCTATCGTTTTTACAACTCCGCGTTCTTTAAGAAGGCAACATACCCTCTCTTTGCCTCGTAAACGTCGATTTTACTTGTAGCTTCCCAGGGCGCATGCATGTTTAAGACCGCAACGCCGCTGTCGATGACGTTCATGCCATACAATGCCAGAATATAGGCGATGGTGCCGCCGCCGCCCAAATCGACTTTTCCAAGCTCCGCCGTCTGGAAGGCTACGTCCTCTTTTTCAAAAATCGCCCTGATATGGGCAAGGTATTCTGCATTGGCGTCGTTAGAGCCGGATTTTCCCCTGGAACCGGTAAATTTATTGAGCACCATACCGCCGCCAAGATATGCGACGTTTTTCTTATCAAAGCTGGACGCATAGGTGGGGTCAAACGCGCTACTGACGTCCGAGGAAAGCATACAGGAAGCGGAAAGACATCTTCTCACATTCAATTCGCTGTATTCCCCTGTCAGATTCATGACTTCCGCTACCGCGTTTTCAAAAAAGTGGGAACGCATACCGGTAGCGCCAACGCTGCCGATTTCTTCTTTATCCACAAGGATGCAGCAGATAGTTCTCTCCGTCTCTTCCATTTCCAGCATCGCCTTCAGGGAAGAAAATGCACAGACTCTATCGTCCTGTCCATAGGAAAGAATCATGCTTCTATCAAATCCCGCCTCTCTCGCTTTTCCAGCCGGAACGACTTCCAATTCTGCGGAAATAAAATCTTCTTCTTCCATATCATAAGCTTCTTTTAAGATACCGAGAATGTTTTTCTTAACCCCGTCTTTTGCGGCTTTTTCTTCTTCTTTTGCATTTTCTTCTTTTGCATCTTCCTTTTTCTCAATGATAAGCGGTTTGTTGCCGATGATGATGTCCAGCGCTTCCCCTTCAATCACCTTAGAAGCTTTTTTCTCAAGCTGTTCATCGGCTAAGTGAATCAGCAAATCGGATACGAAAAATACCGGATCGTCTTCATCTTCCCCGATATTTACTTCTACCGTCGTTCCATCCTTCTTAACGATAACGCCGTGCAGTGCAAGGGGAATTGCAACCCATTGATATTTCTTGACGCCGCCGTAATAGTGCGTATCCAGATAAGCGAAGCCGCCTTCTTCATATAATGGATTCTGCTTTACGTCCAGACGCGGGGAATCGATATGGGCGCCTAAAATATTCAGTCCTTCCGCCATCGGCTTTTTCCCAATCTGGAACATGACGATGGACTTATTCATCCAGACAGAGTAAACCTTATCGCCGCACTGTAACGTTTTCTTCTGCGCGCAGAGCTTCTCAAGCTCCTGATAACCCGCTTTCTCAATTTTATCCACAATGGTATCAATACATTCCCGCTCCGTCTTGCCATTATCGAGAAACTCCCGATACTCTGCGGCAAACGCATCGATTTCTTTTAACTGCCCTCTTTGATACTTTTCCCATGTGTTTTTTGTTTCCATAATCTTACTCTCCTTTAACTTCTTAATTCAATTCCCATGCCTTCCAATCCATTGAGGATTTTCTTCATGACAGCAGTTACATCCGCATCCTCAAGGGTTCTGTCTTTTGCCCGGAACGTAATGGAATACGCCACCGATTTATAGCCTTCCTGAATCTGGCTTCCCTCATAGATATCGAATAGCTGGCACTCTTCTAAAATCTTCCCGCCGCGCTGGGTAATCATTGCCTCGATTTCCCCAACCAGAATCTCTTTCGGTACAACCATACTGATATCGCGGGATACTGCAGGAAATCTTGCAACCCCTGCATATTTTCTGTCAAATGTCGCATAAGGCAGAATCTCCGGCATATCCAGCACTGCTACATAAGCTTTTGTCTTTAAATCGTATTTATCGCATACTTCGGGATGTACCTCGCCTAAATATCCTACGACTTTTTTATCATAGCAGATATTCGCCTGACGTCCCGGATGCAGGAAGTTCTTGCCCGCCTTCGGGTCGTAAACCGGTTTTGCATTCATGCCGATGCTGTCGAAAAATTCTTCTATCACGCCTTTCATGGTAAAGAAATCGCCCTCGCCATACATGCCCAGTGTAAACTGCATCCTCTCTTCGGGCAATTCCGTCAGCGGCAGACTCTTGGGCAGATAAATATTGCCCAATTCGTACAGCCTGACGTTTTTATTTCGCCGGTTATAGTTTGTCGCAAGGCTTGTCAACATTCCATTTAAAGAAATCGTCCGCATAATGGAAAAATCTTCGCCCAGGGGATTCGCTATCGTTATCGCCCTGCGCAGCGTATCCTCCGGATCCAGTAACAATTTATCAAATACTTTCGGACTCTCAAAGGAATAGCACATACCCTGCGAAAAACCACAGTATTCGGCAATGTCTCTCGCTTTTTGCTCAATCCGCAGTTTAAAGGGCAGTTTCCCCGTCGTCGCCTCACCGCTTGGCAGGGTCATCGGGATTTTGTCATATCCGTAAAAACGTGCTACTTCTTCCGCAATATCGGCAATCCCTTCCAAATCCTGGCGGAAAGAAGGAATGACAAGCGTCTTCGTCCCATCCTGCGCTATTTCCAGTTGTAACTCCAATCTCTCAAAGATTTCTTCCATTTCCTTTTCAGAAACATCGGTTCCAAGCAGGGCATTCACACGCCCGGCATCAAAAACAATCTTTCCAGGCTCCGGCAGGGGCACGCTGACGTCCACCATACCCTCTACGACCTCACCACAGCCAAGCTCCTCGATAAGCTGACATGCCCTGTCAATCGCCGCCTGTGCATTATAAGGATCCAACCCCTTTTCAAAGATACCGGAAGCGTCCGTTCTAAGTCCAAGCCTTTTGGCGGATTTTCTGATATTGGCTCCATTGAAGGTAGCAGCCTCGAACAAAACCGTTTTCACGTTGTCCGTAATTTTGGAATTTTCACCGCCCATGATGCCGGCGATACCGATTTCCTTTTCCGCGTCGCAAATCATCAGCATATCTCTGTCCAGATTCCGTATCTGTCCATCCAGTGTCTGGAACGTATCCCCGTCTTTGGCGCGGCGCACGATAATTTTATGTCCCGCTACCGTATCTAAATCGAAAGCATGCATCGGCTGTCCATATTCTTCCATGACATAATTGGTGATATCCACCAGATTGTTAATCGGACGGATCCCGCTTGCCGCCAGCCGCAGCTGCATCCACTTCGGAGAGGGCGCTATTTTAATATTGGTGCAGACCCTTGCGCAGTATCTGGGGCAAAGTCTGGTATCTTCCACTTCCACGCTGACATAATCTTCCACTTTTCCCCGCGCCGCCTTCACTTCTACCTTCGGCGCATAAAAAGGCTTATGAAAAGCCGCCGCCGCTTCCCTTGCAATCCCCAGCACACTATAGCAGTCTACCCGGTTAGAAGTGATTTCATACTCAAATACCGTATCCCTGAGTCCCAGCGCTTCCACCGCATCTGCGCCGACTTCGGCGTCTTCCGGGAAAATATAAATGCCAAGTTCCGGCGCCTCCGGGTACATCTCTCTGGAAGAGCCAAGCTCCTCGATGGAACACATCATGCCGTTAGAAGGAATGCCGCGCAGTTTTCCGGCTTTAATCACAATGCCGTCTTCCGGCAGCGAACCGCCGTCATGTCCCCCGGCGACTTTGCCGCCGTCTAATACGACAGGCACTTTGTCCCCTTCTTTGACATTCGGCGCACCCGTCACAATCTGAATCACTTCCTTGCCAATATTGACCTGACAGACAATCAGCTTGTCCGCGTCTGGGTGTTTTTCGATTTTTTCAATCTGTCCTATGACAATCTTTTCCAGATTTTTATCCAGTCTTTCAAACGTTTCCACTTTCGTGCCCGCTAAGGTCATAGTGTCCGCATACTCCTTATCTGTGCAGGAAAGCTCCGGTACATATGCCTTAATCCATGATAGCGATGTATTCATATCTTCTGATTCCTTTCTTTCTACGATTAACCGATATTATTTTCAGACTTTTTTCTTAGCTTTCTTATTTATCCGTTATTTCATCTAAAATTGTTTTAAAAACCGAACATCATTTTCATAGAGCAGACGCATATCGTCAATTTCATATTTTAACAGCGCAATACGCTCTAACCCGATTCCGAAAGCAAATCCCGAATATTCTTCCGGGTCGATTTTACTCATGCGCAGTACGTTCGGATGCACCATTCCGCAACCGAGGATTTCAATCCAGCCTGTGCCTTTACAGAAACGGCATCCGCTTCCGCCGCATTTAAAACAACTTACGTCCATTTCTGCGCTTGGCTCCGTGAAATTGAAATGATGCGGTCTGAATTTTACTTTCGTATCCTCGCCAAACAGTTCCTTCGCAAATTCCGCCAGTGTTCCTTTCAAATCCGCGAATGTAATATGCTTATCGATGACAAGCCCTTCTATCTGATGGAAAGACGGGGAATGTGTCGCATCTACTTCATCAGAACGGAAAACCCGCCCCGGCGCCAGCATACGAATCGGCAGTTTCCCTTTTTCCATCTCATGCACCTGCGTGCCGGACGTCTGTGTGCGCAGTAAAATATCGCCGCTGATATAGAAAGTATCCTGCTCGTCTTTCGCCGGATGATCCGCCGGAATGTTCAACGCCTCAAAGTTATAATAATCGGTCTCGATTTCCGGTCCTTCCACAACCTCATAGCCCATGCCGACGAAAATTCGTTCCACTTCTTCCATAGCAATGGTATTCGGATGCCGATGCCCCACCTTATTTTTCTTCGCCGGTAAGGTAACGTCGATAACTTCCGCTTTCATTTGGGCTTCCCGCGCTGCCTTTTCCATTTTGACAATGGCTTCTTCCAACACCTTTTCAATCTGTTCCCTTGTTTCGTTCACAAGCTGCCCTACCTTCGGTCTATCCTCCGGCGCTACATCTTTCATTCCTTTTAATACGCTTGTCAGTTCGCCCTTTTTCCCCAGAAAACTGATTCGTACTTCATTCAGTTTTTCCAGTGCATCGCTTGCTTCAATCTGGCGAAGCGCCTCTGATTTGAGTTTTTCCAATCTCTCTTTCATGCTTTCTTTCCTTTCTTTTCTATAAGTATCCTGCGCCGTCTGACAGCATCAATTCCCTGCATTGGCCAGGCGTTAAAAAAGCCCCATTGTAGGTTTTAATTTAATGAGTTTTCCTGGATTTGTCAAGCCATCCGAACAGAAATTTATATACGGGTCCGAAATAGCGGTTGATGTGCGCGCCAATTAAAAGGATGTACATCATCATATAAAACCAGAACATCAAAATAACAATCGTCGTCAGGCTTCCATAAGTGCCAAATCCGTTAAAATACTCAACGTATACCGAGAAAATATACGATGCAATACTCCAGACCACCGCCGCAAAAGCCGCTCCCGGTAACTGCGAGCGGAATTTTAATTTAATCCCCGGCAAAAACGCATAAATCATGGCAAAAAGAATCGTCAGTACCACCCAGGAAAACAAAAACCTAAAATGCATAATAAACTGCACCACGACCTGTAACTGCGGGAAATCCTGCAAGGCAATGTTGACAATCACATTTCCAAACACCATGATAAAAACAGATAAGATAATGGCAATCAGCATGATTACCGTATAAAAACAGGCAATCGTCCGCAATACCAGATAATTTCGTTTCTCTTCAATATCATAAACCTCATTGAGTCCCTGCACCAACGCTAATATCGCCTTTGCCGCGGACCAGACTGTCACAATCGCAAATATGGTAATTGTGCCCGCCGTTCTGGCGTATACATCATAAATCACGCTTTCCACGAAACCCCCCATCGTTTCCGGCACCACTTTCATAAACAGCATAATCAAATTATCCGCTGTAAGGGGCGTATAAGGCAGAATCGCACAGAGCGCCATCAACAAAGGCACCATAGATAAAAACAGGAAAAAGGCAGCGCTCGCCGCAAACGCACTGATATTCTTGCGCATCATCTGTCTGGAAAAATCATTGAAAATATAATACAATCTGACCATTGTTTTCATGAATCCACCTCGCAGTCCGTAAAAAAGCTTTTCAGAATTTCCTGATAATCATATCCCAGACTGCCCATTTCTTTTGCACCGTTCTGTGACATTCCAACACCGTGTCCATACCCGCCGCCAATTAAAGTATATCCTACCATATATCCGTCTTCTTTTCCAGCCTCTATTATGAAAAAGGCGCTGGGCAGAAGCGTTTTTGCCGCAATTTCGCTCTTATCCTGCCTGATGACATTACTGTTTCCGTCACAAAGAACGCGGCGGATATTATATTCTGAAATGACTTTTATCACCGCCTTACTGCCAGTCAGAATCATTTCATCTGCAATGCCGCCCTCTCCTCTCTTACTGATGCTGATGTCTTTCAATTTCCCGATATCTTTAACCGGTTCTGAAACATAATAATAATCGCCCTGTTTCCCCTTACGGGTAAGCACAAGGCTCTCGTTTGCCTGATACCGTTCCTTCAGTCTTGCAAGCAATCCATCGGTATCCAGCTTGGGCACTTCATACCGCCATCTATACCAGGGTTCCCCACTCTCAAAATCAGTCTCGTCCACCTGCGTAATAAACGCCGCAAAATTCTCTTCTTTCGCCATGTCTTCCCCGCTTAGCGCTTCCGCCGCCGCATCTTTGGGGGCTAATTTCCCGGCGCGCATATAAGGAAGCGCTTCCCCGCTTTCTGATTTCCATATCCTTGTATCCGTTCCATAGCCGCAGGAAGTCGAATAATAATAATTATCCGCAAGTTCCCCCTGATAATAAAGCATCATGCCGCTTGTTTCTTTTACCGCCGTGGTCGTCGCCGCGTTTTCTTTGATATTATGATAGACCTGATAAGACGTCGTATTATCCAGATGGGCTCCAAAATCCGCCAGCCCCGCATGTAAAATATGACGAAACGCATAGGTTCTGGCACATACCGCCTGTGCCTTCAAAGCTTCCATCGGATAGGACGCCGGCATCTCGCTGGGCACGACGGCATACAAATATTCTTCTAAGGGAAGTTCGTTAATCAGAACCATGCCCTTTGTGGTCTTATAAAATTCCAGCGTTCCACGGTAAAGATTATCTTCTCGCGTATCCCCCTCGACCTCAAGTTTGACTCTATCGGTCAACGCTTTACTCTGGAAAGAAACCCGCTCCCCTTCCCGCAGTTTATCCGCTTTTACCACCGTCCTATTCCCGTCCACTATCACGACCGCTTCCTCATAATAATAATCCCCTTTCGCGGTATTTTTCAACAACACGCGAATCTGGTCGATTTCCCCTTCCCTGGAAACGAGACAGGCGCAGATTTTATTATCTTTGATAACGAAATCCGTATAATCATAACCAATCATCAAATCCGACTTTTTCTGCGTTTCCAGAGTTCCGTATAATTTATAGACCTCTAACGTCTTTTCCGTCTGATAGGCTCCGTATCCTTCTATTTCTATAGAATCTTCCGAAACACTCAACAACTTCCCCCGGATTTTATCCTGTTTTCCCTGCGCCTTTTCCAGTTTTCCTCCCCGAAACGTCAAATCTGCAACCTGCTCCCGCAAAGCAGCTTTTTGGGCCTCAACCGTAAAATTTATCTGATGGTAAAAACATTCCATGACAAATGGGTCCTGTTCCCCGGATACTTCCATTACCCATACATTTTCCAGAATCGTCCTTTCATCCAGAACCCGGATACTCGTCAGCAGTTCATCCGACTTGACATACACCTCTTCCTTGGAAAAAGCAGAATCCTGAAAAGAAGAAGAACAATAAAGATACTCTTTATCCTGGGTATACAATTTCTTTTCCTGTGTATCAACTTTTAAAATAAATACCGTCGTCTTCCAGATAGAGGATTCTGTATCATAATAAGCAAGCAGCGTGCGGTACGCCTGATACCAGTCTTCCTTCAGGAAAGCGTGAAAATCCTCATACTTTCCCGCAAAATCTGGCATATTTTTTTCCGTTCCCCCGACCGCTTCATAGAGCCGCCTGTATTGCTCGTAGGTCAGGTTTGTCTGCTCTGTATTCTCTTTCTGCGCTTGCTCTTCAAGACTTTGCCCTTCCTGCTGCGGCTGTTTAGTTTCCTCGGTTTTAGCAGTCTCTAAATCTATTTCTAAATCTAATGCCTGTAATAAAATATGTACGTCTTCCATGCTGATTTTCTCGCCTTCTGGCTCCTGCAATTCCTGTTCTGTCCCCACGCGGTGCAGCCACAGCCAGAATAAAAACGCCATTCCGGCTAAAATGGCAAGCAGCTTTATAAAATTTATCAGATTACCGTTTTCCAAACGATACGGACCTTTTCGTCTATTCATCTACCTTTTCTCCCTAACGATTCTAAACATCTATCAATACCTTATGACCCGTCGCCCATAAATATGAGAGCATAAAAATGCAAAGAAAAAGCAGCCATAACGACTGCCCCTTCTTTTGTAGTAATCCCCCAAAATGCCGTCTCCTGTATTTTGACTCCTAGCAATAGCTAGGTGGGTAACCGCAACCATGCTTCTGCCTTCCCCTGCAAAATGTCCAAAATGAACCGGAGGCTTGACATCCACATGACGATATAGGAATCCCGTTTAAAGTAACTGTAGGTTCAAAATAACAGGAATTATCGTGCATCCCAGGTTAATTCTATTATATCCAACAGACAGGAAAAATACAACTATTATTTCTGGATTTTCAGGATTCAGACAATATTTTTTTCAAAAGAAAAACGCTTTTCTATCGCCCGCAAATACCGTTCATGATGGCTTGCAGCAACAAGCATCGGCGCATACGCATCCCTACCGCTGATATGGAACATATAAGGAAACTCCTTAAAATGCCTTTGGTATTCTTTGGCAAAATCATAAATTCCCTTTTGGATTTCCCGGATTTTATCCTGATTCCCATCCATCTTTCCAAAAGCAAGGGTAATATCGCAATCTTCCAGATACTGCCACATTTCCCCATCCTGCTTTCCTTCATAAAACCCTGTAAACTGCGGCGTCGGCGAAGATAACAGCAATTCCCAGAAAACATTATAATTTTTATTCGCATCATGCTTTTTAAGCAAGTCCCTGTTGTGCCCCTGTGAATAGAGATAAGCCGTCAGCTTTCCTTTCTGTAAGAAAATTTCGGATGCTTCCGGTTCTACATTATGTAACGTATTGGTTCCGGCAATCATTCCATCCACCTGACAGGGCAGTTTCCAGACCTTTTCAACCAGATGCGCAAGCGCCACCGCTCCGCTGCCCGCCCAGCCAATATCCACTGCCGCCACCTTGCCACAGCCTTTTAGAATCTTTGTATAATACTTTCTGGCTGCCGTCTTTTGGGAAGCATATATTTTCCTCACCTGCTCCCATTTTGCTTCTACAAACTGTCTGAGCAGACGCCCGTTTTTATCCGTCAGTTCATCTTCCGCCCTTAAATCAAGAAAACGCTGCTTCTTTTCTTTTGCCTTTTCGTTCCGGCGTCTTTTTCCTTTCTTATGTCTCTTCGCTCCAACTTCTTCCCGAAGCGCCTGTTCTTCCTTTTCAGCAGCAAGCCAGATTTCCTTCCAGTCCGCCAACTGCCCAATCAGACTATCTAGTTCCATAGAATGCAGGATTTCTGCTATTGTATAATTCTGATTGATTTTATGCGCAATGAATCTTCGGAAATAATCATGTTTATCCTCATCCGACATCAGCTTTACCGCCGCTTTCCTGGACCAATAAACATATTCCGTCGAATCTTCCGGGTAAAGGAAATCATACACCTGCTTCAAAATATCCCCGTCCCGCGACAAAAATAACACCTTATCCAATCCCTGCCGCGTATAATACTCATGGATAAAGCTGCAATACCCGACTACAAACAGACCCCCATAGATAAAACCATATTCATACTCCATCCCATAAACAGAAAGCCCATTATAAAGATGTCCGCTCACAATCGCCCGATAGGCGCTGCCCACGATCGGCGACATATCCAATGGACGGTATAACATAATATTTTTATCAATATTTGGATAGTGTAATGCATCTACACCATTTTGTCTCGCCATATCCCTATCGCTATGAGGATTGTCCCCGACGTGCACGATAGAAACTTTATCCGACCTACGCCAGTCTTTCACGACTTCCCGATATAACCCGCCATCCGACTTGCTCTTCTGATAGGTATTCGATACATAGACCTTGTCTATGCCCGTATAGCCTGCTTTTTCCAGAATCCCGGCAATACAATCCTCTGGCAGATACATATCCGACACGACAATCAGCTTTTTATCCATAGCCAGAAGGCGGTTCCACACCTCAAGCATGAACGGATTTGTATAACAAAGTTTCCGCTCGATTTCCTGCTCCTTTTCCATCCCTTCTCTGGCGGATAAACCCGTTTCTTTTTCCAGATTTTCCCAGATATCTAAAAGGGTAACTTCCCGATGCCCCTTTCTATCCTTACATTTTGCCCGTGCATCGCTTTCTGCCCATATGCGGATATTTTTAAAATCCAGAATATCAAATTCTTCCCCTATCAGGAAAAACAAATCTGCCGGCAGGGCAAACGGACGGAAAATTAATGTGTCAAACATATCAAAAGATATGACGTCATAATTCTTTAACCGCTCCACATAAGCATCCGCCAGAAGCCCCGGATTACCTTTCCGGTTCGCCTCCGATTCGCTCATTTTTATATTTAACATTCTGCTTTCATACACATCCATTTCCGGTTTCTGCGCCAGAAAATGGCAAAAAAAGACGTAATAGGCTAAATTCAGCCATAGCAAATAAATCCATGACACAGCCTTGCGCAGACCTGTTGCGCCATCATGGAATTTATGGTATCTGTATGAAATTCCAGAATGTCTGTTTACTAGTAATTTGTAAATTTTGTGTCTCATATGTAGATTATCCTAGAAAGCATTTGGTGTAACGCTATTTGCAGGATTTCATGCTGCTCCAGTCTTCC
>JAMPHJ010000087.1 GCA_023663465.1 Muribaculaceae bacterium
TGAATACGTTAATCCGTGACGTAACGGACAATATGGAGCATTTTGAGCTTGGCATCGCGGTGCAGAAAGTGTATGATTTTATATGGGACGAATTTTGCGACTGGTACATTGAGATGGTGAAGCCGCGCCTGTACAGCAAAGAGGAAGCGGACGAGAAAAGCAAGACGGCGGCTTTATGGACGTTAAAAAATGTGTTAATCGAGGCGTTGAAGCTGTTGCACCCGTATATGCCCTTTATTACGGAAGAAATTTTCTGTACGATTCAGTCCAAAGAAGAGTCAATTATGATAGCGGACTGGCCGATATACCTTGCAGAGCGCAATTTTGCCGGACCGGAAGCGGCGATTGAGCTGATCAAAGAAGCGGTGCGTGGAATCCGTAACGTGCGGACGCAGATGAACGTTGCGCCGAGCAGGAAAGCGGCGGTATTCGTAGTCAGTGAACAGGAAAATGTGCGGACTGTTTTTGCAGAAGGAAAACTCTTTTTCGCCTCTCTTGCCGGGGCGTCGGAAGTGACAATCCAGGCGGATAGGAGCGGCATTGCTGAAGATGCGGTGTCCGTAGTAGTTCCGAATGCGATATTGTATATCCCATTTGCGGAATTAGTCGATATCGGACAGGAAATCGAGCGTCTGCAAAAAGAAGAGAAACGTCTTAGCGGTGAGTTAGCGCGTGTAGAAGGAATGCTGGGTAACGAGCGTTTCTTAGCAAAAGCGCCGGAAGCAAAGATAGCAGAAGAGCGTGCAAAACAGGAAAAATACGCGCAAATGATGGAGCAGGTCAAAAATCGTCTGGCACAATTACAATAAATATCATGTTAGGGCTGGAAAAGAAATACTTTTTAGTATAGAATATAGGATAGAGGTAGAGGAGGTGAGTCGCGTGGCTACGGAATTTTCATCAGAACAGTTGGATAGATTGAAAAATGCGATGGCAAAGCTCCAGGAAGCAATGGGCACGGCAGCGCCCGCAGAAGCAGAACCGGAACCGGAAGCAGAGCAGGAAGTCCGGGAAGAAGAAAGCGTTCTGGCAAAAGGCACCTATTTAAGAATCGATGAAGATGAGATGGCGGCGTGGCTTTATCTGATGCCGCCGGAACCTGGACAGAGTTATCAGAAACAGGATTTAATAGATTATCTTGCGCAGCATGGAGTTGTGGAAGGACTGCATCAGTCCAATCTTTCCGCTATGGTGAAGAAGAAGGTCTACGAGAGGGATATTTTGGTGGCGCAGGGACGGGAAGTACAGGAAGGCGCAAACGGCTATTTTGAGTATCTTTTCACACCGGAGGAGTATGGAGTGCCGAAGGTCAGGGAAGATGGCTCGGTTGATTATACGAATGTAAATGCCCTGCACAATGTCAAGGCAGGGGAAAAAGTAGCGATTTACCATCAGGCGATTCAGAGTGTGGACGGCTGTACGGTGCTTGGCAATGTTATGAAGGGGCAGCTTTATCATGATTTGCCACCGATGCGGGGCAAAGGCATCCGCCGTGAGGACGAGGTTTATTATGCCCAGAACGACGGGAAGATAGAAGTCAAGGACGGTAAAATCGATATTCAGAACGTGCACGAGATTTCCGGCGATGTGGATATGATTATCGGCAAGGTGGAATTTTTCGGCGATATTATAATCTACGGGAATGTGGAAGAGGGCGTTACGATTCGCGCCGGCAGGAATATCGAGATTCACGGCTCTACGAGTCTTGCGAATCTGTATGCGGGTGGCGATATCGTTCTATCCCGCGGCATTCAGGGCGGCAACAAGTCCAAGGTATCCGCAAGGGGCAGCGTGTATGCAGAATTTATCGAGCATACGACGGTGGAAGCCGGCGGTACGGTACAGGCAAATATTTTCATGAATTCCAATATCACTGCGAAAGAGAAAGTCATCGCTACCGGGAAAAAGGGAGCGATTATCGGCGGATATATCGATGCGATTAAGGGCGTAGAGGCAATTAACGTAGGAAACGACGTGGAATTAAAGACGATTGTCCACTGTGGTTATGAAGCGCAGACCCACGAGCGTCTTCTGGCAATCAGGCGCAAAGAGACCGAGTTAAAAGCCAAGATTGCGGATTTGGTAGATACGATGTCCGGCGCTTTGCGCGAGAAACGTATGCGCGGTGCGGAAACTTCACAGGCGACCGAGATGAAACTGACCGAGTGGAATAAATTGAAAGATAAATATTTCCTGGAGCTGGACAATATAGAGCATGACAGAGAAAGTCTGGAAGATCTGGTGAAACAGAGTAAAGGCGCGGAAATCAAGATAGACGGCAATGTGTACCGGGGCGTTATTATCTGCGTCAATGCAGAGCAGATGTTGGTGGAGCGTAATACCTGCTTTATGCGCTATAGCGCTGATAAAGGAGTGATAGAAAGCAGTGTCATCATACATAACTAGCGCGGCGCAGACTTATGCGGCGGCAGAAAGATATCTTCTGGAAATTCCCCGGTTTACCCATAAAAACAGTATGGAAGACACAAGATGCTTTCTGGAGCATCTTGGAGTTTCCGAGGAAAATGGGAAGACAATTCATGTGGCGGGCACAAACGGAAAAGGTTCTGTTTGTGCTTATTTGCGTTCTATCTTGCAGGAAGCGGGCTTTACGACGGGGATGTTTTTATCCCCCCATCTTGTGACGATGCGGGAGCGGTTTCTTATAAACGGTGAAATGATATCGGAAGAAGAATTTCTCTGGGCGTTTCATCTTGTAGAAGACAAACTGCAGAATCTGCCGGAAACTTTGGCGGCAAAATCCTATCATCCCACTTTTTTTGAATATCTTTTTTTTATGGCGGCGGCGCTTTTTGATGCCCATCAGGTAGCCTACCGGATACTGGAAACAGGGCTCGGCGGAAGGTTAGATGCGACAAACTCCGTGCCCCGGAAAGATGTATGCGTCATTACGTCTATCGGCTATGACCATATGGAGTACCTCGGTGATACTCTGCCCGAAATTGCGGCGGAGAAAGCGGGAATTTTCCGCAAAGGTGTCCCGGCGGTTTTCCCAGATGGGGACGAAGAAGTGACAAAAGTGCTGAAAAATCGTGCAATGCAGACAGGCGCCCCCATATTTCCCGTATCCTTTCAGGCGATAAAAGAAATAAATAGTCGGCATAAAACTATTGATTTTTCTCTCCAATCAAATTATTATGGTTATATTAGGTTTCGTATGCCTACCATCGCAAAGTATCAGATGGAAAATGCGGCGCTGGCGGTTGCGGCAATTGAACAGCTAAGCGACAGAGAATGGATTCAGAAAGAACATATCAGGGCAGGCGTTGAGAAATCCGCATTAGAGGGCAGGATGGAAGAAATTATGCCTTCGGTGTATTTGGACGGCGCGCACAATATCGACGGAATCCGGGCTTTTTTGGAGACGGTAAAAGCGGATAACTGCAAGGGAAGACGGCGGCTACTGTTTTCTATGGTGCAGGATAAACAGTACCAGGCGGTGATAGAGACAATTGCGATATCCGGGCTGTTTGCGTCGGTGGGTATCGTGGAATTGCAGAATAAAAGAGCCTTACCCTTGGATATTTTGGAAGATTACTTCAGACAATATACGAAATTAGAGATAAAAAAATACGACAGACTAGAGAAGGCAATGCAGGATATGATTGGAAGCTGCGGGGAGGAAGAGAGACTGTATATTGTCGGTTCACTATATTTGGCGGGCGAAGTGAAAGCCCTTTTAAGGAGGTCCTCTCATGATTAATTTTGAAGAAGAGTTGAAGAAGTTTCATCCCAGTCTCGAAGTGGAAGATGCGGAAGAAGCGATTTATAATCAGGATTTAACGGATATGGCAGATTTGATGATAAAAGTGGTAAAAGAATCGAAGACGGCGAAAGAATAGGGGATAATCATAGATGGAATGTTATAGTTGCGGATGTAGCTTGTCAGAACATGATTTCTGTACCCGTTGCGGCGCGGATGTATCCCTTTATAAGAAAATCATTTATATTTCCAACCGGTTTTATAATGATGGACTGGAAAAGGCGAACGTCAGAGATTTGACCGGCGCTATCACAAGTCTACGTCAATGTTTAAAATTTAATAAAAATAATGTGGAAGCCAGAAATTTACTGGGTCTGGTTTATTTTGAGACCGGCGAGGTCGTGGCGGCGCTCAGCGAGTGGGTTATCAGCAAAAACCTGCGCCCCAAAAAGAATGTGGCGGACGATTATATCAATATGATACAGACGAATCCGTCCAGACTGGATATGATTAACCAGACGATTAAGAAATACAATCAGGCGCTGACCTATTGCCATCAGGACAGTCTGGATTTGGCAGTGATACAGCTTAAAAAGGTGTTGTCCTTAAACCCCAAGTTCATCCGGGCGCATCAGTTATTGGCGCTTCTTTATATCAATAATGAAGAGTGGGAAAAGGCGAAACGGGAGCTGGAAAAGTGTATCCAGATTGACACCAACAATACGACGACGCTGCGTTATTTGCGGGAAGTGGAAGAAATGCTCCTGCCAGAAGAAGGCGTGAAGCAGGGCAATAAGAAGAAAGCCCGCACGAGCGATGTAGTTAAGTACCAAAGCGGGAACGAGACCATTATCCAGCCTGTCAATGTCAAAGAGCGAAAGGGAGTCAGCTCCTTACTCAATCTGGGAATAGGGCTTTTAATCGGTATCGCGATTGCGGTCTGTCTGATTTTACCGGCGAGGATTCAGGAGGCAAGAGCGACGATTGATGAAGATTTACGCGCCGTCAGCGAACAGTCGGATGCGAAAAGCGCTACCATCGAAGAGCTGGAACAGCAGGTGAAAGAGTTACAAGATGCAAACAGCACGTTAGAGCAGGATTTGGACGCTTTTATGGGAAGGGATGGCAGCTTACAGGCATATGATACCTTGGCGAAAGCGGCGGACGCTTACCTGACGGAGCCGTCCAACGTTCCGGCAGTCGCCGATTTACTGGATGAAATAGACACGGAGCAGACAGAAGAGGGCGTCGAGCAGTCCGAAGCCTATGAGAAGCTGTACAATACGCTGCTGGCGTTAATCGGTCCCAGCGCGGCGGATTCCTATTATGATATCGGCTACGAGGACTATCGGCAGGAAAACTGGGAAGCGGCGATTCCCAATCTGGAGAAAGCCTCTCAGTATGATGCGTCCAACGGGGAAGCCCTTTATTATCTCGCCAACTGTTATAACAGCGTGGGGCGCAGCGAAGATGCGATGGAAACTTACCGGAAAGTCATAGAGTTATTCCCAGGCACGGTGAAGGCGACGAAATCCATTTCCTTCCTTGCGGAACTGGAAGAAGCAGCCAATGCAGCCGGGGACGACGACGAAGGTGAAATTGCGGACGAGTAGGAAGTCAGGATAAAAAAGCATGATAAAAACACGAAAGAGAATGAGGATAATCCTTGTTCTCTTTTTTATGCACACGCCGACGCAGAGGAAGTTTGCCACTAACGTGGCGCGTCGGCGGCGCGGCGAGTAGGGGGAAAATATCTCCTACTCGATTACTTTTTTGACAAGGGGGCATAGCGATGGAAGATGAATTTAAAGTCATTGACAATTACCTGATGATAAGAATGCCGGATGAAATCGACCACCATCATTCGGTTTACATAAGTAAAACGGCGGACAAGTACATTATGGATGAAAAGGTAGGAAACGTGGTGTTTGACTTTGAGCGGACAACCTTTATGGATAGCTCCGGCATCGGCATTATTGTTGGAAGGTATAAAAAAATATCCTGTTTTGGCGGCAAAGTCTTCGCCATCAATGTGGATAACCGGATTCGCAGGATTTTGCTGCTTTCTGGTTTACATAAAATTGTAAGAATCATGGATTGAAACTAAAAATGTGAAAAGGCATGCGCAGTATCAACGAAAGTTGAGAGGAAAGCTGGCAGAAATGAGGAAAAGTATGATAGAAATTGTGAACGTAACCCCGAATTTGCAACAAGAATATGAGAGAGACGGTTTTCTGGCGCCGGAGCTGGCGTCCGTGAGAGAGGATGAGACCTGCGTAAACGAGATGAAGCTGGAATTTCGTGCGGTTTCAGAAAACGAGGCGTTTGCGCGGACGGCGGTAGCGGCTTTTGTCGCCCAGCTCAATCCGACGATGGAGGAAATCTCGGATATTAAGACGGCGGTGTCGGAGGCGGTGACGAACTGTATTATTCATGGCTATGATGAAGAAAACCGCGCCCGCAACAGCGTCTGGATCAGCTGCATGATTAAAACGGACATATTGGAAGTGGAAATCCGGGATACGGGTGTGGGGATTGAAAATGTGGACAAGGCGATGGAACCCCTTTTTACAACCAGACCGGAACTAGAGCGCTCAGGCATGGGTTTCGCCTTCATGGAAGCCTTTATGGATGATTTGGAAGTGATATCCGAAGTCGGGCGGGGGACGCTCGTGCGGATGGTCAAGAAGCTGGGCACCACTTCCTGGATTCTGGACGAGGAGTAGCGCCGGATTTATATGCCGCCATCAGAAAGGAGCAGAGGGATATTCATGGAAGAAACTGCCGTATTGATAGAACGTTCACAGGCAGGGGATAAAGAGGCAAGAGAGAGACTGATAGAAGAAAATCTGGGTCTGGTAAGGCATATCGTCAAACGCTTTCTGGACAGGGGCTATGACGCGGAAGACTTATTTCAGATAGGCTGCATCGGACTGATGAAAGCAATCGATAAGTTTGATTTAAGCTTCGATGTGAAGTTTTCCACTTACGCGGTGCCGATGATTCAAGGAGAGATCAAACGCTTCCTGCGGGACGATGGCATGGTCAAAGTAAGCCGCACCCTCAAGGAAAACGGCTGGAAAATCAAGCAGGCGGCGGAAAAGCTGATGCACGCCTATGGCAGAGACGCCACTTTGCAGGAACTGGCAGAAGAAACGCAATTAAGTATAGAAGATATCGTTCTGGCGCTTGATGCCAATGTGGAAGTGGAATCCATTTATAAATCGGTGTATCAGTCCGACGGAAACGAAATCTATCTGGTAGATCAGGTGGTCGGCGAAGTGGGCGGCGTGGGACGCTCCGTGCTGGGGGATAGTCCCGGCGGCAATGACGTGTGCGAGGACACGGAAAAAGAGAAACTGCTAAACCATATGCTTTTAGAGCAGCTTCTCGATGGGCTGGAGGAAAAAGAACGGGAACTTATCAGGCTGCGCTACTATCAGGACAAAACTCAGGTGGAAGTAGCGAAAAAAATGGGCATCAGTCAGGTGCAGGTCAGCCGCATGGAAAAGAGGATTCTATTGCAGCTGCGCAGCTGCGTGTAACCGGATATCTGGCAGGAAGGATTTAAAAGATTCCCGTAAGAAAGATTTCCACGCCGATAACGATTAAGATAACGCCGCCTAACAGGGAAGCCTTCTTAGAAAGCAGCGTCCCGAATTTTTTACCGATAAGCAGACCGGCGATACAGATGCAGAAAGTAATAGCGGCGATGATACAGGCGCAGACGATCGCCATAATCAAATCATATTCCGCAATGGTAAATCCGACGGAAAGCGCATCGATAGAGGTAGCCACGCCCTGGATTAGAAGCGCCGCCGCCCCGGTTTTTGTTTCCTGCGCTTTTAAGGGGTTGTCCTCTAATCCTTCTTTTAGCATATTACCGCCGATAAACAGAAGCAGCCCCAGGGCAATCCAGGGAATCCATTTCTCAAACATCTGAAAATATTGCAGAATGGTATGGACACATATCCAGCCAATCATCGGCATGGCGGCCTGAAAAAAGGCAAAAACGCCAGCAATCGTACCCATTCTATGTTTTTTCATATCCGGTTCATGCAGACCGTTTACAAGGGACACGGAAAAAGCGTCCATAGAAAGACCTATGCCGAGGAGGATGCTGTTGAAGAAGAAGAGGATTGAGTAGGTCATGGTTTTGACTCCTTTGTATGTGATGAAATTCTGTAAATCCAATAGTACCAACATAAAAAACCCAGATACAGTCTTGCGGCTATACCTGGGCGTCTGTGTTTTGATAGGACTCCATGCATAGTCGGGCTATACATGAGTCTCGCAATTTAAAACAAGCCAGACCGGTTGGTCAGTATGTTGACTTGCTACGTTACACGCTTGCTACTCCCTCATGGGATTGATAAAGATACTATAGCATGTGTGAGGGGGATTGTCAATTGTTTGCGGAAATATATGGATGGAGTAGGATGAACTTTAGAGAATGGATAAATTAGGAATAGATTGCTATAATAATATCTTCTCAAATGAGTGCATATAATAAAGAGAGTTCTTGAAAAATCACTTGACTGCTAAAGTTTATTTGTTGTAAAATGTGATTGAGTAAAAGTACTCTTCACTGGGTTGTGCATAAGACAACTAAAATGCTTATGGCTTATGTTGCTTTTAGGAAGTGACGACTCTGTAGTATGAGGTCTTTATATTGACGATACTACATCCAGTATGGGGATAATACCATATGATATGTTTAGGTTATGCCTGGACGAACTTCCAGTGGTAAATGATAAAAGGGTGGAGAAAAATCTCTGCCCTTTTTTGTGGAAAGGATTTTTATGTACATAAGCAAAAATCAATTAGTAAACAGAATTAAAAGAGCGGCTGCAAAGTATAAACAATATTTGGTTGGGAAAACATTTTTGTTCGTATATGAAAATGGTTATATTGAAGTGATGTTTACAACCAAGGCATTTTTTCATTTGACAGGAGTTAATTCCAAATTATCAGCAATTGATTTTTATAAGCATGCGGTAAAGGAAAATGGATTAAGAGCCTCAGAAATATTTTTTGACTCAGACCATCCATTTGATTTGGCAAATTTGAAAACACAGCATTTAAAGGATTTGTATAAAATAACTGTTCAAGATGTATTGATAGCAGACGGAGTAGTGACTGCAACGGCGAATTATGAACTGGCGGTTACGGATTTGAAAATAACATTATGTTTAGGAAAAGATACTGATGTCAATGGAAATACAATAAGCAATAGATGGGTTCCGTATTCATTTAGAGTAGAAGAAATAGATAATAATAAATTAAAAGACTTATATGAAGTCAAGTTTGTGTTTTATAAGGAAACCAATTTACCTCAAAATACAAAATATAAGGATATGACATTTGGTAAAATGGAAGATATAAGTAAGTTGTCAGATGACATTAAAAATATGATAGATATTTAAGATACAGTTAGCTATCATTATAGGAAGCACAGATAAGCAATCAAAAAGAACGCAGGCTATAATAACCACAGACGAAAATCACCAAAGGAGCAAAACAATGTATCAGGATAAGCTGCAGAATGTTCAAAAGGAAGTCAATCGAATCATCAAGGGAAAGGAAGATGTGGTTTTGAAAGTGCTCGCCGCGATGATTGGCGGGGGGCATATTCTTATGGAAGATATTCCGGGGGTGGGCAAGACGACGCTTGCCACCACGTTTGCAAGGACGCTTTCCTTGGATTATCATCGCGTGCAGTTTACGCCGGACGTGCTTCCCAGCGATATTCTCGGTTTTTCCATGTATGATAAAAACGCCGGGGAATTTGTCTTTCAAGAAGGCTCCATATTCTGTAATTTGTTTCTGGCGGATGAGATTAACCGGACCTCGCCTAAGACCCAGTCTGCACTATTAGAGGTTATGGAGGAACGACAGGCGAGTATCGAGGGGCAGACCAGAAAACTGCCAGACCCTTTTATCGTCATAGCCACCCAGAATCCGATAGGCTCTTCCGGTACGCAGATGTTACCGGAATCTCAGCTGGATAGGTTCTTAATCTGTCTGTCTATGGGTTATCCGGCGCATGAAGATGCGGTGTCGCTGTTAAAAGGCGAGGTATGGAATCAGGTGGAAGCCGTGAACCCTGCGCTTTCTTTAGAGGAACTTCGCGAGGCAAGGGCGGCAGCGGAAAAAATTTTTGTCCATGACGCGATTTATGAGTATATCGTGGAGCTTGTGGAATTGACCAGAACGGACGATTTGTTTTCCTTAGGAGCCAGTCCCCGTGCCAGCATTGCCCTGCTTCGTATGTCAAGGGCGATGGCGCTTCTTGCGGGCAGGGATTTTGTCACCGCCGGGGACGTGCAGAGCGTGTTGGGCGACGTGCTGGGGCATCGGGTGAAACCCGGCGCGCGGGCGCGGGCGGAAGGAAAAAATGTGCAGGGCTGTATCCAGACGCTGCTTCATAAGGTAAAAAGCCCGCGGTGTTAATAATAGGAAAAAAGGAACCAAGGAGGAGGCGCCGGATGGAAGAAAAAATACGCTGGAAGCCGCGCCCGGTGCGCATCATAGTTTATCTGGCGGTGTTTGCCGCAGTTGTGGCGCTCTATAGCATACTGCGCAATTATTTTTTATGGCTGGCGGCGGTGATGATGGCCATGCTGCCAATCGCGTCGATAACGGCGGCTTTCTATCTATGCCGGCATGTGGAAGCGTCGCTGGGCGTAGGGCTGGAAAGGCAGGTAAAAGGTGGCGACGTTTTTCTAAAACTAGGATTGTACAATCCGACCTGGTGCGCCGCGCTTCATAGCCGCATCGAGTTGTCCCTTTCCAATACATTTCTGGAAAATACTTCCCATCTTAAAGTGTCCATGCCGGTCAATATTCATGGGGAAAGTACGCTGCGCCTAAGCGTTACTGTTATGGAGCTGGGGCGTTTTCTGTTGCAGGGTGATATGCTGCTTGTGCAGGATTTGATGGGTTTCCTCTGGTTATGTAAACCGATTTCGCTATCCGGGGAAGTGTATGTGCTGCCGGACGGGAATAGAGAGAAGCTGCCGGATATTACCGGGTTTCTGGCGGGTACTGCCGAGATGGAAGAGGGCAGGGGCAAAGGCAGCGATTTTAGCGAAGTGAGCGGCGTCCGGGAATATCTTCCGGGCGACAGGCAGAGGGATATCCATTGGAAACTGTCGGCGGGACAGGATACGCTGATGGTCAAGGAGCGTGTAGCGGTGTCTGGCAATGAAATGGCAATCGTGCCCGGATTGGTGCAGAGACCGGAGCAGTCAATGGCGCTTTTGGAAGAGACGTTTCGTTTTGCCCTAAGCTGCGTGGCGTTAAGAACGCCAGTCTGTATTTTTTGCTGGAACGGCGCAGAATACCGTTTCGAGGAATACCGCAGCATTTCGCTGGAGGAGTTGAAACAGAATTATTGCGAGATTTATCGGACGACGTTGACCAATTCAGTCACTACAGATTGGGATACGCTGATGAGAAACTGTTATCCGTTTTTACAGTCATATCTTTTTCTGAACGTGCGGGAAGATACCGGAAAGGTGCAGGTGGAAATGCATGAAAATGCATGAGAAAGCAAAGAGCGAGCCCCCCGTTCTTGCCCAAGGGATGATTTGGAAGAAAGAAGAGGACGCGCAGAAGGAAAACAGGATTTATACGCTGCTTTTAAAAGGGCTTGTGGTCTATCTGATTGTGATGGGAGCCATAGGCTGCTTTTTGTCCGCCTTTGAGATGGAGTATTCCAAGGCGGCGGTTCATATCGTGCTTCTGGCGACGGCATTATTCTGCGCCATACTCTATTACCGGAAACTTTGGGAAAATATCGGCTATCTTCTGTTATTGATTCTATTGATATTCCTTGGCAGTGAATTGTGGCTGTATATCAACAGCGGATTCTATTCGATTGCTAATGTGGTAGCAGAGACGGCTTCCGATTTTTTTGGTACGGAAGCGGCGAGGAATTATGGGGAACAGGTCGGCAACCGCTATATGGCAGTCACGGTTTCCATGTGCTATCTGGGCGGTATCTGCTGTATTCTGCTGAATATCCTGATTGCCAGAAAAATGCGCTTTTTTCTGGCGATGCCCCTTAGTATGATACTTCTCATGATGCCGCTTTATCTGGAGCAGGAGCCGGACGGCGTCTATGTGGCGATGCTTTTTGGCGGGCTTACGGCGGCTTCTATCATTCGGGGAAACGGGCATTACAAGCTGACGGGGGACAATACAGTCTATGAATTTCGGGCAAAAAAAGGAGAAATTTCTTATATTTATGCACATTCTGCACTGGCGGCAGCATTGGCGGCAACGGTAGTAATCTGTTGTCTGGGCGTGGGAGTATTGTCCATCGTGTATCCCAAGGAGCAGTTTCAGGCTGTTCATCCCATGAGTGCGGTGAAAGAAAGTACGATGGACACGGCGGAAAACATTTCCCGGCTGGGGATGTTGGGTCTGTTCAACTTTTATCCCAACACGGGGGGTCTGACCAGCGGTACATTAGGGGGCGTCAGCTCCGTCCAACTGGATTTTGAGACGGATCTGACACTAGAATTTACACCCTATCAGGAAACGCCGGTCTATCTGAAAACTTTTACGGGGGAAACTTATCTTCCCTATGAAAATCAGTGGAGCCGCCGGGTGGGTGCGGACGGCCGGGCAGTCCCGGAGAACGACGATACGGTTTATCGGTTAAAAGAACGCTATGAAAACGGGAATGCGTATGCCGCTAAGGGAACGATAGACGTTACCAACGTCGCCGCGCCGATGGGCATGTATCTGCCCTATTATTCCGAAAATTTGACCGAGACGGTCTATCCGGGACGGACAGTCACCTATACTTATTATCCGATGTTTGGGGTGGAAACAGAAGAATTGCTGAATGGCGCAGAAGAATTGCTGGATGATGCGGAAGCATCGCCGGATGACACGGAAGAAAGGATGGCGGAAGAATCCCAGAGTCCGTCCCTAGACTGGCAGTGGCTGGAGGTGCCGGAGGAAAATAGGGAAGTTATCGCCGCATTCTGCGAGGAAGCGGGGCTTTCCTACAATGGGGACGCGATGGCAACAGTTAGACAGTTGGCGGACTATTATCAGGAAAATATTCCGTATACGCTCCGTCCCGGTCTGACGCCTTATAGACGGGATTTCGTGAATTATTTTCTGGCGGATAACCGGCGGGGTTACTGCGCCCATTTTGCCAGCGCAGCCGTCCTGATATTCCGCTATCTGGGGATTCCCGCCCGCTATGTGGAAGGGTATGCCCTTTCGCTAACGGATATTGCGGAGCGGGGCGAATTTGTGGAAGATGCGCAATATGCGCAGTATTACGACGGTTATTCCCCGCTGGGCGAGACGGCGGTCATGTCTATAGATGCGACAGACGCTAATGCCCATGCCTGGGTGGAAATCTATGATGACAAGCAAGGCTGGATTGTTGCAGAAGTGACGCCCGCCTCGGAAGAGACGGAAGAAGGCGAAAGCTTCTGGCAGCGGTTGATGAATTTCCTTGGCGGAGTGCAGGATGCTGACGCGGAGGAAGAGCAGAGTGATGAGGAAGATGGGGCGGACGGACAGACCGGTCGGCTATCCGCCGTGATACTGCGAATCCTTGCAGGAGCGATTGTCCTTGCCCTCTTGTGCCGTTGGCTTTGGGGAAAAGGAACGTATTTTTACCGTTATTACCGCGCCGGATGGAGTGGAAAGCTGTTGATGCGGTATCAGTCCTATATCCGTAAGACGGCAAGGAAACAAAAGGGATTGACTGATATGGTCAACTATGAAGAACAGGTTTTCTGGCTGAGAGAGCATGGAATCTGGGAAGTGGATGAAGCACAGGCGCGGGAATGCATCGGCATCTTAGAGCGCGCCGGTTTTTCCTATGCGGATATTGAAGAGAGGGAATTTGAGCGGGTGGTAAGGTATTTGGGATGATTTTTTCCGCGCTGAATTTAATGAAAATGCAATAGAAATATGAGCGTGATTGTGGTATGATTAGAAAATACAAATCGGGAGTTGGCGAGGTGATAATATGGATAACTACAATATTGAATTTTGGAATGCTATA
>JAMPHJ010000088.1 GCA_023663465.1 Muribaculaceae bacterium
GATGCAAGGCAAGGATTGTCAGCAATGTGGTCCAGAATATGCAGGGAAATAACTGCATAGACGTATGTGTCAATCCAATCTGTGAGCCGCCCAAGGTACTAAGCCTTATGGCGCCATTGATTTATGATGAAATCGGAATTAATCTCTGCACTTCTTTTACGCTGGGTACAGATATTTCAACAACTTATCCAACAGCAGTGTCGGCAACGGCGCATGTGCTGAATATCAGTTATACCTACGGTGATGGAGACGTTGTGATTGAGGCGATTACTGGCAGACCCAATTGTTATGTCGTTACCTTGTCGAATCTGACGATTGAGTTTGCCGTCAATCTTTATGACGAAAACTGCAGACTGCTGGCGACGCTTTATCCTACGGCTGTTTATCTGCCGCCGGAAACGACCGCGGCGACCTATGATGAAGATACCAATCCGACTTCTGTAGAGCTGGAAATTTTTGCTCCCTATGGAATCAGCTATGATGCAGGGACGGGCGCTGATGCGGATCCGACCCCGAACATCAATTATGTTGGTTTCCTGGCAAGCAACAATTATATCAGACAAGGTCTAAACCTTTATGCGATGGCGAAGGTTCTGGGATTTGATACGGACGACGATACGGTTACGGTTGGTCTGACGCTTGTACTGCAGAGCCTGTACTTTGCAGGATATAATGTGGAAAGCGCAGGTAAGATTAACACGCCGAAGGGCAGTCTGATTACGCCGGATAATAGCAGTTGTCTGCGCTTTGTTGCAGGCGATCTGCTGGATTTGGCGATTAAGCCTCTGCAGCTTGGTCCCCCTCTTTGCGAGGAGCAATATAAAGAAAGCTGCAGCGTTCCATGTAATTCGTGCGGCGGAACAGGCAGCGCCGGCGATGACACGACGGTGCTTCCCGGCATCGGCGGCGGAGCTACGACAACCCCTGGAAATACCGGGGCTGCGACAACCACTGGAAATACTGGTGATACGGGAAATACGGAAAGATAATTAAGGCAGCAGGCTGTGGGTAAAACCGCAGCCTATCAGCAAAAAGGTGTAAAGTCCCGGTGATTCATGGGCTTTACACCTTTTTATTAAATTAGGTTTTCATATCCCATATTTTTCCAGAAACCAGTAAAGGCAATATTCTTCTTTTCTGCTACAGAAAAGCCGCTGTCTTGCATAAAAGCACAGGGCGCTTATCACTGCGAGTATCATGGGCGCCGGAGCGCAGGGGTCTATGAGGCGGAATATGCACAGGAAGGAAACGAGAGCCATATTTTTGCATAGCAGTTCTGCGGAAGCGTAATTATGGAGACGGCTGTAATTATCGTCAGACTGGATATCCGCATAAATCGCCGCGAAGTAATTATTTGCTAATTCCTTCAAATTTAAGGAAGCGGCGTCAGGAATGACATGCGCATTGATTAACGCGTTGGATAGAATGGTATTATCAATATCATATTTATCAAAAATATTGTCAGCGTTTTTGGGGGCTGGTTGCGCAGTATCCTGTGACTGTTGTTTCTTCTTGCATAGTGCGCTTGATTTTTCCCAAAACTTCTTGCATAACTTCCCTATTTTACTCTCAAGACTTGTGAGCTGCGCGATTATGATGCCGGTCAGATACCCCGCCATAATCAGGAGCAATGCAAAAGCAGGACCGGTTCCGTCCGCCGGGCAGAGTATCCCGTCCGCCATGTCGTCCCAACCGTAGATTAGTATCAGTACCGTGCCCGGAAGGGCATAGCCAAGCAGGTCGTATAACGTCAGTTTTTGTAATAATTCCATGTTCATACCTCCATTTTAATGCCGCCAGTTTTCGGACGCTTCTATGTACTGCAGGATTTCGTTTATTTCCGAGTAGATTTGGGCGGCGCTTTTTACATTTTTGATAAAACTGGATTCCATACCGTATTTCCGTACTTTTTCAATCCATGACAAAATGGATTCTTTGCTGATGCCCTGCCTGTCTGCGGCGTAGTAAATGTATGCAAATTCATTTTCCACATTGGTATTGAAGACGGCGGGGTCATCGGAGTTGATGGTTACGAGAACCTGATGCCCGGATGTGTCGTGAATCTGATTCAGGGAAAAAATGGGGTGTTTCAGCATATCCGTAAATTCCCCGATGGAAAGGTTGGAAGTAGGATTTGTTTCTACATAGATGCCTTTTCTTTCCACTTTCCGAATCAGGTACTCCTGTAACTTCTCATATAACGGAATATCGGACTCACGCAGCACAACCAGCTCTTTTTGGGTGTAGCGTTCTTCAAAGACCGGGCAGAAATTGGTTAAAAATAACTTGTCGCTGTCCCATGCGTCGTAGCAGTTGTTCTTACAATTCTGATAACGGCAGCATTTGACGGGTTCTTCTTTATACTGATTGATGATTTGAACCGGGTCTTCGCAGAATTTCTTTTTATAGGCGTTATAAAGCATCTTTACGGTAATGGACTCACTGTTGCCGAAAGGTTTATATAGTTTTTCCGCCAGCGTGGTAATCTCATCTTCCAGGGATTCCAGCTGGACGGGCAGCAGGATGCCTTCGCAGGTGTTGATGCTCCATATCCATAACAGGTTTTCCAGGTGTTCTAAGCGGGGCATGGACACCACTTCATTATCATTGACCCACTTCTTGATATTGGTTCCCAATACAAGCGCATGTCCTAAGCGGTCACCCGCCTTATAGCCAAATTCTTCGAGCACTTCGTCGATATGCCGCAGACCGGACACAAGATGGCGGAAATCTTCCCCGACATGGTATGTATAACCGATATTCTGAATCTGTTCAAAGTGATTCCGGCTTTTTTTATCCTGATACACGGGTTTCAAGACGCCGTTGAAAGAGCGCATTTTCTTATATGCCATAGAAAACATCCACGGTTCGGCTGCATTTTCATCAGAAGCGGCGTCTATGCCGACGATATATTCGTTAATCCGGGGAATGGAGCTGCGGATTTCTTCGATTGCTAAGGCGATGTCTTTTATCCAGTAACAGCGGAGCAGACGGTATTGGGAGAATCTTCCGGGCTGTCCCAATACGGTACGCCAGCATTCATGCCCGGAGATGTCTTCGTAGTATTCTGATTTCAGAAAATGAAACGTAATCCCCAAAGTAGGAATATGGGGATTTTTTATTTTTATTTCCTGTAACAGGGTATCCTGGAAGGTATCTGGGAGTTTTCTGCGCTGTTCCTTTAGCAGGATATCCCATGTCTGCGCGACGCCGAGGGCGCTTTCCAGAATATATTTTTTGTAAGCAGACAGAATCTGGTGCAGCTGCGTATACAGCCCGGAGCGCAGCTGTCTGCTGATGGCTGGGTAGTGTAACGGGTCCAGGTCGGTTTCCGGCATTGCAGGGGCGACGCGGATTTCCAGTTTTTTCAGGTTTCTAATTTTTGCCTGGGAACGGAATATTTCTACCATCAGGTCTTCCTGCATGGCTGATTTTGCAGCAAATTTGGCGTCGTCATATCTTTTCTGGAAGTATTTCAGTCCCTGTAAAGAATGTCTTTCATACAGCTGATAGTAATAATTATTTTTATTTCTTAGATATTGCAGAAAAATACGGGCAAAGTAAGCGTCCTGTTTTCCCTTGTTTATGAGATAGCCGTAGCATTGGTACAAGAGGATAAATTCTGATGAAGTTTTGTACTCCAGGAAGCTGCGGTAAATATTATTCATCAGAAAATCGTAGCTGCGGAATGGATAATAACGCCTGTTATCATCCAGATTCTTAATCGTATAATAAAAGCGGAAAATATTTTTATAGTCTTTTTGCCCGATAGGAATGTTAAGGTTTCCGTCATATAATTGACTAATTAGGTCAATAATAAATTCTTTTTTCCCAATCCTTAACCATGTAAGGAAGTCGGGAGCGTTGTGTTCTTCCATCAGGTATAAAGCGGCGGCACATCGAAACAGCGCCATAGCCAGACGGATTCTATCCTCTTCCTTTAAGGAGGATAGACTAAGGGATTCCAGGAATCTCAAATCCATCTGATACAGCCAGAGACTTTCATAATCAAAGCCGACGTTGAAATGCAGGTGGTTTTCGGCAAGTCCTTTCTGAATGGTCTGGCTGACTAATTTATCTGCTAAAATGATTCCCGCTTTCTGCTCATACAGCGACTCCATGCCGGTGTGGGAATCGTAAGCCGCGATGGCGATATAAATATCCGGGACCGTGAACCGGCAGAGCAGGTTCCAGATTTCCACTTTGTTGAAGACAGATTCTTTATCCAGGATGAATTTTTCCTGTCCGGTCTCGTCTTTGTCCGACCAGTAGCGGATTGCAGCTTTACCGTCCCGGTAAGTAATCAGGGAATGCGCAATCTGGGACAAATGATGCAGATAATAAAGACAGATATTTTCCTGGATGTTGGGAGTAAGCCCTGCCGGAATCTGATATTGTTCAATTTCCGACAGAACCTGCTCTATATGCTCCATAGGGTAGTAAAGCTCCATAAGCATCTGGATGCTGTCGATGGATTTCACCCTTCCGGCATTGCGGTTTAGGAAGTATTCGATTAATTTATTTTTATCTTCCCACAGTTTTCCGGTATCCCGCACCGGGCGGCGCCACTGCTGTCCGGCGGTTTTCATATAGTCATGATAGGACCTGTAATAGTTAAGAAGCGGGTCGTAAGTGTTTAGTTTTGCATCAATGATAGGAAATAACAGGATTTCCAGTGTCTGGTTCAGTTTGTCCTTATTCATCGCTTACTTCGGCAATGAGTCTGCTGACGTATCGCTGCCGTTCCTCCATATATGCGCTCTCGATTTCATATTTGATACCGCTGTCAACAGGACGTTGTTTTTTTCTGTTCAGGATATCCAGAATACTCTTAAAGACAGCATAGTAATAGGTGTCCTGTTCCTTATTGCCGGGACGATATTTCTCAAGGTCCCTGGAAGATAGGTTGTAGTTGCCGGCATAACGTCTGTCGATGGTCTGGTAGATATATACTGTCTGCAGTAATTCGAGGGCAAACAGGTTGACTGCCAGTTCGACGCCGCTTTTGATGGCATTCGTATCGTCTGTCTGCAGTCCGATATCGACGTTCGATAATAATTCCGTGATAAGTTTGTTGGTTTCATCAGGCTGGTCAAAAGTATCGGTATAAACGTTATTCTGCCCTATACTTTTGACGAGATTGAGTTCCTGAATCAAATCCGTGTATAAGCGTTTGGAAATAACGATATTTGGTCCCGCTTTTTTCTGTTTGTTCAGTTCCGCCCTTATCCGTCTGCAGATATCGTTAATATAGGTTTTACGGATAGGGCTCAGTTCTTTCAGCGTCATTAAGTTTTCAAGCGCGTATTCCGCATCCTGTAAGATGGCGTTTTTTCCTATCTGGGAATCCGCATAAGATAACTTTCCCTGATATTCTAATAAAAGGTCGCAGGTTTTTTCATAATCCGTATATTCGGCAGGACCTTTTTCTGAGGCGTCTAGAAAAGATTCATTTGAAACGATAAAAGTTATGACCTTTATTTTTCGTTCCATCTCAGGATTGCCGCCTAAGACGGACAGGGTTCTTTCCAGAATCCCGGATAACGGGATATATTGGGAATTATTGTCTCTTTCCTCCTGTTGTATCTGTTCCGCCGTTGCCGCAATAAAACGATTGACCTCGTCCTGCGTCCGTTGTTTCAATTCGGCATTGGTATCGTAATTATGGAAGAGTTCATTGTTCCTTTTATTAATTTCCAACCATTCAATCTGCATCTGGGGAGCCAGAAAACATTCCATGATGTTGTTCTTGATGGCGCGGTCAATCAGCTTCTTATAGGAAGGCAGGGCGCTGCTGTCCAGATAGAGCAGACATTCCGCCATGTTATCGCTGTCAAATAGGTAGGCGTTACCGTATACCATAAAGAGCATACCGACCAGGTTGCGGAACCACTGACGATCCTTCTGATACATGGTGTTTATACGGTTAAAAGAAAAATTTTTGTTATAATAACGATAATATTTGAAGTTATAAAAATATTCCGTATTAAATTTCATATCAGACATCCGGCTTTTGATAATGATATCCATACGGTCGAATAAATCGTTGTAATGGAGAAAGAATTCAAAAGGCGGCAGACTCTTTTGGAAAACATGCTTTTTGTCGAAGACCGTTTTTTCTATATATTCGGTCAGATAAGGGACGGCATGGATGGTTTTCCGAATCAGGGAACTGCTGGAAGTCTGGGAAAGAATCACGGATTCCATCATGAGCACGATATTTTCCACAAAGGCAAACAGGGAATAAAGCTGCAGTCCGATATCCACCTTCTTCTGGACACTGCTATTACGCATATTTTCATCTAAAAAATCGTTCAAAAAAGCATAATCAATATAGATTTTCCATTGATTGTATTCCGCTAAAAATATTTCATTCAGAAATTCATCTTTCTGCTGTATCGCATCAGATAATTCATGGTTTGTATTGATTGCGATGCGGATATAGTAGCGGCTGTGCTGGTACACTTTATTGATGAGCCTGTTTATATCCAGATGATTCTGGCTTTCATAGGAAAGTCTGACAATTTCAATCATATTACTGATAAATTCCCGTAAGGAAAGCTCTATATTGGAAATCTGTCTGGACGTGTTTCCTACATATTTTAAGTAAAAATTAATCAGATTTTTGCGATAGCCCATAAAATTCAGGACTTTATTGTCACCGATTTCCTCTATCAGATTCTGAATCTGATCATAGAAGGCAGTACCCAGAGGGCATTCCCCGAAAGTGGGGTGATCCAGATAGAATAGCTCTTTCTGCTTCGCGGTATCGAAAGTCCTGAGATAATAGCGTGTGGAAGTGGGCAGTACCTTTCCCAGATACTTTCTTGCCGTCTGCTCGATGAGTCCTTTATCGGAAAAAGTATCCTCCTGTTCTGTCGTCATCCATGACGGATATCTTACGCTTCGCTCCGAGGTCAGGTATCCCCGCCACTCTTTCGGAAGCTTGCCGATTTTTTCATCGAGCTGGGTTTCGATGACTTCCAGACATAAATCTTCATTGGCGGTCACCAGGACGATAATATTTGGATGGGACAGATATTTTATGATAACGGATAACAGTTGTTTGATTTTTTCCGGGGCAAGGTCTACGTCGTCAAAAATGAAGTAGATCATCGGGCAGATACCGGGTGTGCCGGCGGGAGCGCTTAACTGGTAATATTGCCGTATCCGCTCCACCCACTTATCCCACAGCTCTGCAATCTCCTTGGAAAAATGATAATAGTCTTCCGCCTGTACCACGGAGTTGTCAACCGCCTTGTAATAGGAAGCTTCATTGGAAGGATTGTAGCTTCCCGCATGAAAAAGCTGACTCATATATTCTAATTTTTCCGTCAGGGTCTGCTCCGTCACCTTGCATTTATCCCAGTGAAGGGCGGAATTGGCGTCCGTCTGCAGGTCTTTGATTTTCTGCTCCAATTTCTCGATTTCTTCTTTAATCAACGCCAGAATCCAGCCGAGGACAGTGCAGTTGTCGGGGATTGCTTCCGGGATGATTAAGGGAAGGACGACGTCGTAGCGCGAGTTTTTATGATTTTGGATTTTTTCGCGGAGCGTAAAAGCAACAGATGTTTTGCCGGTTCCCCGATCTCCCAGAATGGAAAAGATATTGTCATAGATAAAATTATATTGGTAGTTATTCCTGCGGTCACGAACCCCTAGATTTTGACTCCAATAGTCAATTTCTGTCTGCGCAACCTTGCGGCAGGTTTCAAATTTCTGGAATAGATTTTCATAAGTGGGCAGAATATTCTCCAGCTGTAAATCAGACAGTAGTTTGATGCCGACTTTATGGGAAATTTTTCGATTGTCTATGGTATTCATCAGGCTTCTCCTTGCAAAATTTTTCTTAATTTCATTATACCATGATGAAAATATGCCGTTTTTCAGATTTTGCCTGATTTTATGTTATTTTGACGGGGAGGGAAAAAGATACTGCTGGAAAATGGGAAATAAATTCCAGCAGTATCGATATAGCAGAATAGAGATAGATAGTTTTAGTATCCAAAATAAGTTATATCCTCAACCTGGGTCGTCGTCGCAGTGGCCTCGCCGGAAGAAAAAAGAACCGTCTTATTTCGTTCTATTTCCATGCTGCGGTTATCAAAATCGGCGTCCCCTTCCCGCAGGGCGGTAATGTTTGTGATTTCGCCGTAGCGGTTTCTATGGACGGTGATATCCACGTCGCCGGTTTCCTTGGACTGATAATAGCCGCGGGTTTCGTCGGTAAAGGTACGGACAGGCGTATTCTGATAGAGGAAGAAGCCGTTTTTATCCTGCGTAAGTTCCCACGCCGTATATTCTTTGGATAGCTCCTCATCATCGACTAGGACGAACTGAAAGGAAAAAGCGCTTTTTTCCACACGAAACTCCTTAGATAAGGCGTCCCGCATCTGCGTTTCCAGCAATAGGGAATCATTGGTGGAGTCCGTCCGCAAAATATCGGAAATAATAGCTACCGCCCGTTTCTCAGGATGGGTTCCCAGCGCAATATCGCGCGTAAGCTCTACCTGTACGCCCCAGCGTGACATGGTCGGGGCGTACATAAAAGGGGTCAGATGGGTCAAAAAAGGAGCCTGCATACCGCTTGAAAACAGAAGAATACTGCTTGTAAGGAATACGGCTGTTGCTGCAAACAGGAATACCGAGGTTTTCTTGTAATGCAGGATATTCTGGACACGTCTTTCGACTTCTGTCTTGGAAAATGCGCTGTAGAGCAGACTGCTGCGGTTTCCGGTAATTGCCATGGCAAGCAGACTGTAGGCATAGCTTTTCCTGGCTTCCTCATCATGGTACTGTCTCAGGACGGCTTCATCGCACGCTGCTTCTAAGTCCGAAGAGAGCAGTCTGGACATCAGCCAGACAAGCGGGTTGAACCAATGCAGACAGAGCGCGGCAAGCATCATGGTCTTGAGCCAGTTATCTTTGCGCCGGATGTGCATGGTTTCATGGGTAAAAATATGGCGCAGCAGCTCGGTATTCCCGAAATCCATGCGGGTTGGAAGGTAGATGCGCGGCGCCAGTAAGCCGCACACCAGCGGGGAGGCAATCTCGTCGTTGGAAAAGACAAGAATGTGTCCCATATCGATATCCCTGAGAATCCCGTTTATCGTTTCATTGTGCTCTATCAGCAGACGGTTTTTCAGTTTCATGGAATAGCGGTATTTCTGGAACAATAAAATACCAAGTGTTATTAATAACCCTAGGACATACAGCACAGGCAGAGAAAATCGTCTGAAAAAGTAACCCAGCGTACCATTATAGGATCCGTAGGGTGAAAACGTGACTGCTACGGCGTTAGCGGTATCCTGCATACCCGAAACGGCGGTTGTTTCCAGAACGCTGTCTGCGGCTTCGGCAGAGTTTCCGGCAGTATCGTCAATCCGGGCAGCGCTCCCGGAAATATCCTGAGATTTATTGCTGCCTTCCGCGATATCTTCTGTAACGGCGGCAATAGCGACATCTTCAGCCCAGGTATCTGAGGAAAGATAGGACAAAAGCTCATCGGGTACTTTGACGCTTAAAGGGCTGCTTAGTGAAAACGGTACAAGCAGACGCAGAAGCACGATAAACCATAGAACCGGAAAAACAAATTTCGGCAGTTTCTTTTTCAAGAGCGCCCGTAAAAGCAGGGTGATGACAATCATCAGACTCCCCCAGACTGCCATGAGGGGAAAGGGCATGTTCATTCCAAAATGCAGCATATTATTTCGCCTCCTTAATCATCCGGGCAAGACGCGCAGCGTCTTCCTCTGAAATTCCTTGGTTTTTTAGAAATGATGAGAAAAACAGTTCACTGGAACCGCCGAACATCTTGTCGATTAATTGTTCGGTTTCGCTCTGCGCCGCCTCATCTCTGGTGACAAGTGGTTTACATAAGAAATTTGGTTCTTCCCGTTCAATCGCGCCTTTCTCAATACATTTCTTGATAACAGTATAGGTGGTGTTTTTGTTCCAGCCGATGCTTTTGGACAGCACGTCTACAATCTCGCGGGCGGGCATATTACCCTGCGACCACAAAACTTCCATGACTTTTAACTCGGAATCAAATAGTTTCATAGTGTGATGCTCCTTTCTGGACTAATCATAGCGCCGCTGTTTCAGACTATTGGAGTAGTCCGCTTATTTCCTATAGACTATCACAGTAGTCTGTAAGTGTCAAGAGCATTTTTAAAAGATTCTGGAGATTCGGACAGCATGGTGATGGCTTTCAGGATATCGGCGGTATTGCAGTCTTTCCGGTTTTTCTGATAAGCAAAGAAGCCGCCATAGACGCGGTAAGTGAGGGAAGTGCAAAAAAAGGGATTTTTATCCAGTCCCGGATATCGTTTGATGATATACTGGCGCAATTGCGTTTCGATACTTTCCGGCAGGATATTGGCACGGGAGCCTGAGAATAAAGTATTAATCAGGTTTTCCTGTTCAAGGATAGCGGTATACAAAGCTGCGGTAAACGCCGCCGGGTCTGACAGAATCAGCTCCGGTTCGCCGATGCTTTTGATGACGTCGCGGATAACCTGCTGTTCTAAGGCGGCGGATAAATCGTAAATATCCTTGTAATGCAGGTAAAAAGTTGCCTTGCTGATTTCCGCCAGTTCAGCAAGCTCTTTGATGGTGATTTTTTCTAACGGTTTGCGTGCACGCAGCTGCAAAAATGCATTCTGGATACTGCGGATAGTCTTTTTTTCACGAATGTCCATGATGAGGTCCTCCTTGGGGTGTGGTGGGAAGCGGGGGACGGATTTGCAGTCTGCCCTTCCCATAAGCAAAAGAGCCATTTGACACCGAATCCAAAATAGACAATTTTTCAAATCCGTCCAATATTTTACATCCCCTTCATTTTGCCCATACCAATCTCTGTCTCAATCCTTTACAATAAATATAGTACAATAATAGACACGAGTCAAATAACTATGAAAGGAAGCACAGGAATCAATTTTCTGCAGCTATAAACCTAAGTGCCGCCTGAAAATGGATTTCCGTGTAAAGGAGGATTTTTCTATGGACATGCTTGGATTTTATACAGGACAAATATTTGACGCCTACGAATACCTCGGAGCGCACATCACGCCGGAAGGTGTTGTGTTCCGGGCGTTTGCGCCGAATGCGAAAGGGGTGGGCCTTCTGCATGGGCAGCGGGAAATCCCTATGAATGCGGTTTATGATGGCAATTTTTATGAGCTGCTGTTACCCGATGCTAAAGAAGGGGATTTGTACGAGCACCGGGTCTACTGCCAGAGCGGGGAAGCCGTGGATCACTGCGACCCCTATGGATTCGGAATGGAGCTTAGACCGGAGCATAAATCCATCGTCCGCAATCTGGGCGATTATACTTTTCAGGATGAGAAGTGGATGAGAAACCGGACGGCGATGAAAGACAAGCCGCTGAATATTTACGAGCTGCATCTTGGCTCTTTTAGGCGAAAAGGAGAGGCGCAAGAGTGGTTTCGTTATGAAGAACTGGCGGACGAGCTGATTCCTTATCTGAAAGAAAACGGTTACAATTATGTGGAATGTATGCCGCTTAGCGAGCATCCCTGCGACGAGAGCTGGGGATATCAGAACACGGGGTTTTATGCGCCTACGAGCAGATACGGGACAGCAGCCGGATTGATGGCGTTCGTGGATAAGCTGCACCAGAACGGGATAGGCGTCATCCTGGATTTCGTGCCCGTGCATTTTGCGGTCGATGCCTATGGGCTTGCCCGGTATGACGGTTCCGCTCTATATGAATACCCGCATTCCGCTGTGGGCGTGAGCGAGTGGGGCAGCTACAATTTCATGCATTCCAGAGGGGAAGTCAGAAGCTTTTTACAATCCAGCGCGCAATATTGGCTGAAAGAATACCATTTCGACGGACTGCGCATGGACGCCATCAGCCGCATTATCTACTGGCAGGGCGACGAGCGGCGGGGCGTGAATGGGAATGCCGTGGATTTCATCAAGGTAATGAATCGGGGACTCAAAGAGCGGAACAAAGGCTGCATTCTGGCGGCGGAGGATTCCACCAATTTTCTAGGTGTGACCCAAGATGTAGCGCAAGGCGGACTGGGCTTTGATTATAAATGGGATATGGGATGGATGCATGATACACTGGAGTTTTTCAAACTTCCGCCCGAACAACGGAAGCAGGAATATCATAAACTCACCTTTTCCATGATGTATTATTATAAAGAACAGTATCTTCTGCCTTTTTCCCATGATGAGGTAGTGCACGGCAAGGCTACGATTTTACAGAAAATGAACGGACAGTATGAAGATAAATTTCCCCAGGGCAGGGCGCTCTATACTTATATGATGGTGCATCCGGGCAAAAAGCTGAATTTCATGGGCAATGAAATCGGTCAGCTTCGGGAATGGGATGAAAAACGGCAGCAGGACTGGGAGCTTTGCGAGTACCCGGTTCACGACGCTTTCCACCGTTTCATGAAAGAGCTGAATCAGCTTTATTTACAGCATCCGGCGTTGTACGAGCAGGATTTTGCGCAGACCGGTTTCCGCTGGCTGGACTGTCATCAGGAAGAGACGGGCATCTATGTCATAGAACGGGTAAGCGCTGCGGAAAAAATCGTGGCGGCATTCAATCTTTCCGACCAGAATATGGAAAATTACAGACTGTCCTATGAAGGCGTATCTGAGTTGACGCCGCTGCTCTATACAGACTGGAAACGCTTTGGTGGTAAAACCGATGAGACAGAAAGCATCGTAAAAGCAGAAAACGGAGCATTTCATATTTCCCTAAGCGGGTTTTCGGCGGCGGTTTTTGCGGTGAAATCCTAAGAAAACCGGCTTAGGATCTACAAAATAGACGATAGAATATTTGGACAATCCGTGATAAAATGGCAGAAAATGATACCTGTTCCGCCTGTGCAGTATTGAATTTATGGTTTTATAAAAATTTTAATATAGTATTGCATTTTTGAATATAAATGTGCTATAATACGTCCATCAACTATTTTCTATATGCAGGGCGGTTAAATCGCCTGCATTCATGATGGATTCTCTTTCAGAAATCCCA
>JAMPHJ010000089.1 GCA_023663465.1 Muribaculaceae bacterium
TGGAATTTATCTCTTCCATCAATGCGCTGAATTATTTTGCAGATAACTATGTGCCGGATGCAATGCGGGAATCCTTTAAGAACCTGATTAAAGCATATGAGGACTATATTTTTCAGTCAATTATTGCTGATTAAATATATAAATACTATCTAATATATTTTTTGTTCTGTACTTCTGTGTTATTATTTCTTGATTATATCCAGATAAATCTGCAAGCTTATATCTGACATTATACATTTCCTTTAGCGAAGTTATCTTTAAATTAGGAATCATATTATGTGCACCATTTCTGCTTGAAAACGTATTGATGCTTACATTCATTTTATTAAACATTGTATAACTTAATATCATATTAAAAGAAAAATCTTTATCTATTACTGCAATCAATAAATCTTTATAATGTATTGCGCTTTTACCATTGGATAGCTCAAAATCTGGCATTACATATACATCAGCGATTTCCTGCCCCTTTCCAAAACCGCTAAGCAGAAAAACAGCATCCTGCTTATAACAATCAGTATAATAAGACTTTAACTCTTCCTTACCGGCACACCACACTGGAACCCTCGCTCCCGTATCTAATAAACATTGTATCTGTGTATTTTTATGTATATTGTTTATAAGCGGCATATCATAGCTATTCTTCACTCTTTGCATATTGAACTTCATATTTATCATATTAATAACCATGCCTTCTTTCCTAGCCTGCGAATTTATGTGCCCAAGACATCTACGATGTCAGCACAAATTGTAACACATGTAAACATGTGTGAAAAATCTCTGATTTTTCAATCTAATATACCTGCATTCGGAGCCTTAAAAGTCGTTCTATGACATTCAAATTTTATATTGGAGTTTAAATATTTCTCAATATATTTATACTTATCGCCCTTAGCGCACACATCTAACAACTTACAAGATTTTATTTCTCCGGCGCTTTCTTTTACATTGGTAATGATAACCCATAAGTCAGGATATTCTCTTGTGATCTCTTCCCATGTATAAGTACTATTCATTTTTAGCATGAAATCAACTCCTAATTTTTATTTTCAATCATATTATATCTCAAGCCCCTAAAAATTACAAATCAGCGCAGTAATTTCTTTACCAAACCAGCTTCTCCCATCCCTTGACTTTTCCAATTTTAATGCTATACTTAATCTCTGGAAAATCCCATAAATTGGGGTTTCCAGGAAATACGTCAGTTCGAGACCTTCCTGACGAAAAACAAAACTAAAGGAGAAACTACATAATGAAAAAAGTAACTATCATCGGTCAGGCGGCTATGATTGCCGCTCTTTATGTTGTGCTGACTTTTATCGCCAACATCTTTGGACTTGCTAATTATGCAGTGCAAGTCCGCTTCTCGGAAGCGCTCACGATTTTACCCTATTTTACCCCTGCTGCCATTCCCGGTCTGTTTATCGGCTGTCTGCTCAGCAATATTCTGACGGGCTGCATCTTACCGGATATCATCTTCGGCAGTCTGGCTACTTTAATCGGCGCTATCGGTACTTATTCCCTGCGGAAATGGAAGTGGTGTGCACCACTTCCGCCCATTCTTGCAAATATCCTGGTTGTCCCTCTCGTATTGATTTACGGCTACGGTTTTCTCATCGAGGGCGTGTCCGTACTCTACTGCTATGGATACTATGCGCTGACTGTCGCGATAGGCGAAATCATTTCCTGCGGGGTGCTGGGTATGATTCTATTATTTACGCTGCAAAAATACGCGGACAAGATTTTTTAAAAAATTTCAGTATTGACAATACTAAGATTAAGTATTATAATTCATTTAACACTTAGGTTAAATGTTAAATAAGGAGGCCGTAACTTGGGACTGCAAAATACTTTAAAAGCGCTTGCTGACCCCATACGCCGCGAGATATTAAATCTGTTGAAAGGCGGCAGGATGTCCGCCGGGGAAATTGTTGAGCAATTTCCTGTTACGGGGGCAAGCATTTCCAGGCATCTATCGGTATTGAAGGAAGCGGATTTAATCCGGGACACTCGCGAAGGTAAATTTATTTTTTATGAGCTGAACACTTCCGTCCTGGAAGAAATCATGCTTTGGATTACAGATTTGAAAGGGGATTCGGACAATGAAGACAATCATCAGGGACAATAAATGGCAGCTAATCATATCTTCTATCATTATTTTACTGCCCATCGTGGCAGGAGTTCTACTATGGGATTATCTGCCGGAACAAATCGCGACGCACTTTGGCATAGATAATGAGCCGGATAGATGGCAGACAAAAAGCTTTGTCGTTTTCGGAATGCCCTTGATTCTTTTGGTTTTTCATTGGGTCGGCGTTCTTGTTACAGCCCTTGATCCGAAAAATAAGGGACAGAGCAGCAAGGTTTTTCATATGGTTCTCGGGCTTTTACCGGTGATGTCCCTTTTATTATGCGGTCTTACTTATACGATTGCTTTAGGCAATGAGATGAATATCGGCTTCCTGGCGCGTGCCTTTGTAGGGCTTATGTTTTTGATAGTTGGTAACTACATGCCGAAATGCAAGCAGAATCATACGATAGGAATCAAAATCACATGGACGCTCAGGAACGAAGAAAACTGGAATAAAACGCACCGCTTTGCAGGAAGGCTCTGGGTGATTGGCGGTCTGCTTCTTCTGGCGACTCTGTTTGTCCCCACGGAAAATTTTACGGCTGTATTTTTTGTACTGATAGTGATTATGGTGTCCACTCCAATCGTATACTCGTATGTTTCTTATCGAAAGCAGCTCAAAAAACAGATATCTGCAAAAGAAGATTCTGTGAATGGGAAAAATTGAAAAATTATCGTGAGGAACTGACAATTACAAGAAGTTTCTATACAATATAAAAAATAAGGAGAATGCCTATGAAAGAACCAGACAAAAAACTAGAAACAACAAGAATCTTACTCTTTTTAGGAATTACTTTCTGTATAACCTACTGCTACTGCTTTTTTGTAATCTATCCCATGCTTCAGACAGACAATGTGCGGGAAGGAACGGAGACGTTTTCGACATTAATAATTGCAGCAGCTATGTTTTTTCCGGCGATTGGTGTATTTCTGACAAGACTGATTACAAAAGAGGGCTTTCAGAATGCATGGCTGCGCCCTCATTTCAAGGGGAATCTCAAGACTTACCTTTTGGCTTATTTTGGTCCTGGCATTTTGACCATATTAGGCAGCGCTTTGTACTTCCTGATTTTTCCAGGCAGCTTTGATTCTGAACTAGGATATCTCCAGACAACCCTGGAAGGCGCCGGTGCCAACCCTGAAATGTACCCAGTGCCCTTATCCACCCAGCTAATCATGCAGGCGCTGATGGCATTCTTTTTAGGCCCGATTATGAATTTCTTTACCTGCTTCGGTGAAGAATGGGGATGGCGCGGTTATTTATTACCGAAAATGGCAAAAAAGCTTCCGGCGCTTCCAATGCTTCTAATAAACGGTATCATTTGGGGATTATGGCATGCACCGCTTACGGCAATCGGACATAACTATGGTGTGGGGTATTGGGGATTTCCGTTTACGGGAATTGCAGCAATGTGCCTCTTCTGTATCGTAATGGGCATCTTTTTATCCTATGTTTCCATGAAAACCCAAAGCTGTATCCCTGCCATTCTGGGACATGGTGCGATAAACAGCTTCGCGGCAATCGGAATCTATTTTACCACTGATGGGGGAAATCCCTTTATCGGACCTGCCCCCACCGGCATCATAGGTGCGATTCCCTTTATCATAACGACTGTAATTATTCTTGTATTTTATTTTAGGAACCAGCAGGTTTAGCCCAGACATGGGGCAATGTCCCGCCCCATACCGTAATCAGTCTATCTAAAGACCATGCGGCGTTGGCGGGACTCGTGGATGGAAGGACGATATCTTCCCGGCATATCGTATTTTTTATGTATTTCTGATAATATTTGTGCGCCGTCTGTCCGTTTGTGAAAAGATACTCTATCTCTGTTTCCCTAAACAGTCTTCCAATATCATTGGGTACGACGTTTTTGATGCTGCTGTCGCTGGAGCCTTCGATATCGCAACTGGCAATCACATCCCACAGCGCGATATGGTGGGACAGCAGCAGTTTCTTTTTTTCTTCTATCGTAACCGGCGCCGGGCTGTCCGTAACTGCCGCTAATACTTTCCAGAAACGGTTCTGGGGATGATGATAGAAAAACTGCGCTTCCCTGGATTTCACGCTCGGAAAGGAACCAAGCAGCAGAATCCTCGACTCCCTGTCGTAGAGAGGCTCTATGTTATGATATTCCATTTTGACGTTTGCTCCTTATCAGTCTCTTTTCTTTCTCGCATAGGTAATAAAAGTATTTCCATTCTCTTCCAGCCACTGCGTGGAATCGTTCATTCCTTTTTTATACACTTCACCTGTCAGCGGGTCCATGACGACGATATTTAACTCGTTAAATCCTACGATTAAGACCGCATTACCATCCTGCAGCATCGCCAGTACCGGAATATCCATATTGACATAGTATAGAACCGCATCCAGGCTGCACCCTGTCAAATCCAGAACCTGTGCGTCCCGCAGACTCGCTTCTAAGATGGAAGACACGGTTTTTCCCTGCTGCAAAAGGTATTCAGTGCTTCTCGACACGCCCTCGAATTTTAAAATCGTATCCAGACAGACCGAAAGCGTGCTGTTTGATTCCGTTACCTGTTCGCCTTCTATCGCCATAATCTGATTTTTCGTGCTGCGGGCGCTCCGTTTCCAGATATAATCGCCTTCCCTGTCAACAATAACACCTGCATTTTCATAAGCATAAATAACTGCCTTGCCGGGGTTTGCAAAAATTCCCTCAATCCCATTTTTCCCATATACATAAAAAAGGTCTTCTGTTATCTCATTTTCCTGCATGACAATTTCGCGGTTGCCTTCAAAAAGCACTTCCTTCGGGGTCAGACGTTTTAGGGCTTTGGTATCAATCTCTTCTTTTACCGCAATTTCCAGAACTGTCTCATAGATGTCGATTGCCACGCTCATGACGCTGTTACTTCCTGTGGATACTTTTTCCGTGCTCATAATCTGGTCATCTGTCGTTGGGGTATATTCTCCCGTTTCCTCGTCCCGGACGACTCTGGACAACGTAATCTGATTCCCGCTAATGGCGCTGTCCACTACATACACGCCTTTCTCTTGATAACTTTTTAACAAATTTCCGTCCTCCCCCTGGATTTTCAGACGGTACATCGGAAAAGTCGAGACGCCCTTATAATCGCTTACCACATCTCTTTCCCTGGCAAGCCCGTAGATTAAATCTTCTTCCATAAAACCAAGCAGCGCGATATATTCCCCTTTCCCCGCAGAAATTTCCTCGGTTTCCTCGGTGCCCATATTAAACAGTTTCAGTGTGGTGCAACTATACTTATTCCCGCCTTCCTGCCATACAAGCATCTTATTGGACTTGGACACTTTATAATTATCCTCCGTCAGATTGGAAACAATGAGTGAATAATTCCTTTCTTTCAAATCGATGGCATAGACGGAGCCTTCCAACATTAGATAGCAAATCTCGGATTTATTGATATATGCCAGTTTTTCCACATCACTTTTCAGCAGTTCATAGGAACGGTCATAAGGAATGTAAATCTGCTCCTCCACCGTATTCGTCATACTGTTGTAAAAATAGACGGACACTCCTACTTCGCCTTCATGCCGCCCCCTGTTCATATAACCGTAGACGATAAACCCGACATTTCCCGCCTCGTCCACATTCAGAATTTTGATTCGATGGCGGTTATAACTGCTTCTTACGTCTACAATATCCTCTTCCGTGTCATAAAAAGAAAATAAAAGCGCCAATTTCTTATCAATCACGTTATAACTATACAGTTTGTTGGAGGAAACAAAGGCAAATACATTGCCGCCGTAACTTTCTTCCATTTCCACATCTTTTCCTACAATCCCCAGCATAATCTTATCGTTGACGAAAACGTCCGCCGTATCGTCAAAAATCTGCGTCATTTCCCTATCGAAATCCAGCAGATACATGCGGTCGGGCGTATAACGAATCCGATAATATTCCCGGACAAGATAATAGGTCTTATCCCTGCCGCTCTGGGAAAGCGCCTTATATTCCAACTGAAAAGAGCCTGTCCGTTCCTCCAGCTCTTTGATATCAACGACAGGTTCCGTAATCCGCTGCACCTGCAAATCACCCCATGTCACCTGCTTGAAACTGCTGTGTATATTTACTTTATGGAGTGTGGTGTTATCACCCTCGGAATTAGATTCTAAGTATTTCGTCAATTCCGCAGCAGCTTCCCTGTCAAAAGTACGTTGGTGGAAATCCAGCACATATTCCAGTTTTTCCCGGATATAGGTCTCTTCTGACTGCATAATCCTTGTATAATAACAAACGTTATCGTATGTTCCGGTCTTCACCTTCAATACCAGCATGTATTCTTCACCCGCGCTGATTAAATCTTTCAGGGTGATCTCACAGCGAATCTGCCCATTCACTTCCCGATAATTTTCAATTTCTGTATTTTCTACCAGACGCTCCCCGTTGATGCTTCTCACTTCAAAAGAAAGCGCCTCGATTTCATTCCCATAAGTATCCAATGTAAAAGAAATGCTTCTATCCGCGCCAATTGGCAGCAAGGTATCCCGCAAATAACTGATATCCATATCCCTTACATATCCATGCAGCCTGTTGACCGGATATTCCTCAATCTGCATCGTGATGATTGGAAGCTCCGCCTCTTTCATTTCCATCGTCATATCTGTATTGCCTTTATTCATGACTGCGCTGATGCCAAACAAGGCCGCCAGAAACACTATGACTAGATAAACTGCTTTTATAATCGTTTTTTTCATACGCTTCCTATTCCTTTAATAAATTCTGTAAGGTTGTCCTAATTTGCAAAAATTCAGTAACGTCCGATATTTTATCCCATTCTTCCTGTCGCGGCACAGGTTTTCCATCCCTCTTTTTCACCGCACGGATTAGCAGATTCTTCGGCGTATGCTCCATATCAATAAATTCCAGCAAATCTGTATGATATCCTTCCGCCTTCAGCATCTCCGCCCGCAGTGCGTCCGTAATCAGCGCAGACATCCGCTCCTTAATAATTCCGTATTGCAAAAGGGGCTGCAGCTTGTCACAGGCAATCTGTCCGTTCACCTCATGCTGACAGCAGGGAACGGACAGGATTACCCCGGCATTCCATCTAATCGCTTTTTCCAACGCATAATCCGTTGCTGTATCGCAGGCATGTAAGGTTACTACCATATCCGCCTCGGTAATTTCTGTAAATTCCTCAATATTCCCTATGAGAAATTTCAGTTTCTGGTAGCCATATTTCTTACTCAGCTCGTTACAGCGTTTAATAACATCTGCTTTTAAATCCAGCCCCGTAATCGCTACGTCCCTTCCCATCAACTCATGAAGATAATAGTAAATGGCAAACGTCAGATAGGATTTCCCACAGCCAAAGTCTACGATTCGTATTTCCCTATCCTTAGGCAGCGCGGGCAGGACTCCTTCTATAAATTCCAAAAACCGGTTAATCTGTTTATACTTATCGTATTTTGCCCGGATGATGTTTCCGTCTTTACTCTGTACGCCCAAGTCCATCAGAAAAGGAACTGGAACTCCTTCTTTCAGGATATAATTTTTGACCCTGTTATGCGCCATGGAAGCCTTTATGGATTCAAGCGGCTGATTCGTTTCATCCTTTTTAATAACATCTGTTTTTGTAATATTCATTTTCTTCTTAATTGTTAGCTTTCCCTTTTTACTGCCTAAAATAACAGCCTTTAGATTAGTATGCTCTATTTCACACTGTTTAAAATCCTGCAGCATATAATTTTCGATGCGGGGAATTATCTCCGTATCCCGGTAGTTTGCATGGAAAACCTGCGTTCCCCGGTATGCGGTTTCCTGAAAGAGGACTTCGCCCTTTAACATAACAGGTCTTATTTTAATCTTGGCAATCTCATTCCCTTTCCGGGCATTGCTGATAATCACCTGATACAATCCCGGATTCACCGTATTTTCCAGTAATTCTTTAAATGTCTCATCCATTTCTGTCACACATCTCCATAACCTGCGATGTTTGTGCCGACGTGCAGACGTCGCGCAAACTCGCGATTACAAGAAAGAATTTTATTCTTTCTTGTAATCTTATTGTAAATCAGAACCCCACGAAAGCCGGGCTAAAATCTCAAAATTCCGTTATGATTCGTATGTCGTTTCTTGTAGATTTCATAATACAACAGTACCTGCACAAATTCCTCAAGCTCGCCCCAAGGCGTCCCTCCAGCGTCTGAGGGTTTGCAGCCGGACTCCTCTGCGTCCGTATTTTCCGTGGCATGTTGGACCGCTTCCATCCGTTTGATTTTATCCATAACAACCTGTACTAATTTATATAACTGCCATTTATCCGGATATTCATCGTAGATGCAGCTTCCTTCATAATCCATTGTATTTAAAATATCCGCTATGATTCTCTGATATTTCTTCGCCTGTGCCGGATACATCTGCTGCAGATATTCCAAATCACGCGTTACCGTATCCTCTTCCTGATAATATAACGGAAGCGGGTACGCCATATAAAAAGGAAGAATTTTTGACTGATTCATATCTATGTCTCCTGTCCGCCTATGCGGTTATCCAATCTTTATTCTATCATATGCAGAAGAAATAGAAGCTGTGTCATTATGCCGCATGAGGATGCCCCAAGCTGCTTTAAGCCTTCAAGCTACTTTGCACGTTTCATGCTGCTTTGGAATAAAGAGGACAGGCGTCTTCTCACCTGTCCTCTTCTCACACGCAATCTCAATCTGTATCTTGTTATTCTACCGCGTTGATTCTGGCAACCGCACGCCGCAGTGACATCTCGGCGCGTTTCATATCCGTACCCGGAGCATTTTCCCGAATACGCCCTTCTGCGCGTTCTTTGGCTTCCTTTGCACGGTTTACATCAATTTCTGCGGGCCACTCGATAATTTCCGCCAGAATCGTCACCTTATCGGACAAAACTTCAGCAAATCCGGCATGTAACGCCGCTTCCTTGACTTCGCTATCCTGTGTAATCGTTAAAATGCCGGGGGCGATAATCATGGTCATCGGAATATGCTGTTTATAGATTCCGACTTCGCCTTCTACGGTATTAAATTCAACCATAGACACATCTTCCTCATAAAACACTCTGTCCGGTGTGATTATTTTTAATTTAAACTTGTTATCATTTTCTGCCATACCGGTCCCCCTTACTTCGCGCGGGCAAGTACATCATCAATGCTTCCTGCATTCAGGAAATAACTTTCGGGAAGATTATCATGTTTACCTTCCAGAATCTCTTTAAATCCTCTAATCGTCTCTGCAATCGGAACATATTTACCCTCTAATCCGGTAAACTGACCCGCTACGAAGAACGGCTGGGACAAGAATCTCTGAATCTTTCTTGCGCGGGAAACGACAAGTTTATCTTCCTCGGAAAGCTCATCCATACCGAGAATTGCAATGATATCCTGCAACTCTTTATACCTTTGAAGGATTTCCTGTACGCCACGCGCCACCTTGTAGTGTTCTTCTCCAACGACTCTTGGGTCCAAAATCCTAGACGTAGACTCCAACGGGTCTACTGCCGGATAGATACCGAGCTCTACGATGGACCTGGACAACACGGTGGTAGCGTCCAGATGCGCAAAGGTTGTCGCAGGCGCCGGGTCTGTCAAGTCATCCGCAGGTACATAAACTGCCTGTACGGATGTGATAGAACCATTTTTCGTGGAAGTAATACGCTCCTGCAAAGCTCCCATTTCCGTCTGCAATGTGGGCTGATAACCAACTGCGGAAGGCATACGCCCAAGCAGAGCGGATACCTCAGACCCCGCCTGTGTGAAACGGAAAATATTATCGATAAATAACAATACATCCTTTCCGCCTTTATCACGGAAATACTCCGCCATCGTCAGACCCGTCAGACCAACTCTCATTCTGGCTCCCGGCGGTTCGTTCATCTGTCCAAACACCATCGTTGTCTTATCGATAACGCCTGATTCTTTCATTTCGTAATACAGGTCGTTACCCTCTCTTGTACGCTCGCCTACGCCGGTAAATACGGAATAACCGCCGTGCTCCGTCGCAATATTTCTAATCAGCTCCTGAATCAGTACCGTCTTACCAACACCGGCGCCGCCGAACAGACCAATCTTACCGCCCTTCTGGTAAGGACAAAGCAAATCAACGACTTTAATGCCTGTCTCTAACATTTCCGTCTCCGTAGCCTGCTCTTCAAATTTAGGAGCGGCTCTGTGTATCGGTTCATAAGACACCTCAGTAGGAGCGGGTACATTGTCAATCGGCTGTCCTAAAACATTGAAAATACGCCCTAATGTATTCTCACCGACAGGAACGGTAATCGGAGCGCCTGTTGAAATTGCTTCCATTCCTCTGATTAATCCGTCGGTAGAACCCATGGCGATACATCTAACAGTATCATCACCCAGATGCTGGGATACTTCCACAATCAACTCGCCGCCATCCTGTAGCGGAATCCTGATTGCGTCATTGATTTCGGGAAGATTCCCTTCCTGAAATTTAATATCCAGTACAGCGCCGATAATCTGAGTGAGTTTTCCGCGGCTTTCGCCTTTTTTCACTTCTGCCATCTCTGTAACCATGTCCTTTCTATCTTTCCTCAATCTGCAATACGCACTGAAACGCCATTTATCAGGAAATGGCATTCGCTCCTGCGATAATTTCTGTTAATTCCTGTGTAATCGAACCTTGTCTTGCTCTGTTATACATCAAAGATAAGTGGTCTATCATTTCTTCCGCATTGCTTGTCGCAGAATCCATCGCCTGCATTCTCGCGCCGTTTTCACTGGCAACCGCTTCCACCAGACCGCCGTATATCAGACTCGTAACATACTTGGGAATAATCATATCCAACGCTTCGTCTTCCGCCGGCTCAAAATTCATCAACGCCTTGCTTTCCTTATCCTGTGTCGTTTCTTCCTGCTCCTTATTTTCTACCGGAAGCAGTTTTAACAAAGTCGGTTCATGCACTACAGTATTTTTAAAACCGGTATAGGCAAGATAGATTTCGCCTACCTCTCCTTTTGCATAAGACTCCAATACCCTGGAGCTGAGCGCCATCGCGTCCACATAAAGGGGTTCTTCGATAATATCGTCGTCCTCTTCCACAATCTCATAGCCTTTACGGTATAGGGCGTCTTTTCCCTTTTTCCCTATCGCATAGATGCGAAGGTCTTCTTTCTTGAAATCGCTCTGCGTAATCAGTTTCACGACATTAGAGTTATATCCGCCTGCCAGTCCTCTGTTGGAAGTAATGACAATCACCGCTTTTTTCTCGCTGCTGCCCCCATTCAGATAAGGATGGTTCAGGTTCCCGGTTTTCGCTAACATAGAAGTTACCGTCTCGTACATACATTTAAAATATGCCTTCGACTGTTCCGCACGCTGTTTCGCTCTCTGCAATTTTACGGTAGAAACAAGTTTCATTGCCTTGGTAATCTGCTGCGTACTCTGAACACTGCTCTTACGCCTTTTGATATCTCTCATTGAGGCCATAGCGTCACCTCCCATTTTCTACTTTCTAAATTGCTTAGCTTTTAAACTGCGCCTTGAACTCGTCAATCGCTTTCTTTAATTTCGCTTCCGTATCTTCGGAAATCACCTTCGCGTCTGCAATCGCGCTCGGAATCTCAGGATATTTCGTATCCAGAAAATCAAAAAATTCTGTTTCAAATCTGGTAATATCCTCTACCGGCACATCCAACAGATATTTATTCGTCGCCACATAGATGATGATAACCTGATACTGTACAGGCATCGGCTTATACTGCGGCTGTTTCAGAATCTCTTTGATACGTTCGCCCTGTGCCAGCTTCTCTTTCGTATCCGCATCCAGCTCTGAACCGAACTGCGAGAATGCTGCAAGCTCGCGATACTGTGCCAGCTCTACACGGATAGGAGCCGCAATCTTCTTCATTGCCTTAATCTGCGCCGCACCACCTACACGGGATACGGAAAGTCCGGCATTGACCGCGGGTCTGAAACCGGAATTAAACATTTCCGTTTCCAGATAAATCTGACCGTCTGTAATAGAAATAACATTGGTCGGGATATATGCCGATACGTCGCCTGCCTGCGTCTCGATAATTGGCAGCGCTGTCAGGGAACCCCCGCCGTATTCCTCACTCATTCTGGCTGCACGCTCTAACAGTCTCGAATGCAGATAGAAAACGTCGCCCGGATACGCCTCACGTCCCGGCGGTCTCTTCAACAGCAGGGAAAGGGTACGGTATGCAACCGCATGCTTACTTAAATCGTCGTATACGACAAGCACATCCTCCCCATTTTCCATCCATTCCTCACCGATGGCACATCCTGCATAGGGTGCAATATATTGCAGTGGCGCAAGCTCACTCGCCGAAGCAGCAACTACGGTCGTATAACTCATAGCGCCGTATTCGTTCAATGTCTTCACAATCGATGCAACGGTGGAAGCCTTCTGCCCGATTGCTACATAAATACATTTTACGCCCTGCCCTTTCTGATTAATGATGGTATCAATTACAATCGCCGTCTTACCGGTCTGTCTGTCCCCGATAATCAGCTCTCTCTGCCCTCTTCCGATAGGCACCATGGAGTCAATTGCCTTAATACCCGTCTGCAGCGGCGTATCTACTGATTTTCTTGTGATAACACCGGAGGCAACTCTTTCAATCTTACGATATTTGTCAGTCTGAATCGGCCCTTTGCCGTCAA
>JAMPHJ010000008.1 GCA_023663465.1 Muribaculaceae bacterium
GAAGGCACGCTCTCGCTCCTTGAAAAACGCAGCGGTACTAAGTTCAAAAGCCGCGCTGCGGCTTTTTCACTAAGTGCCGGCGTTTTTCAAGGACCTTCGTGGGATTTATATCTGTTCTGCTGATTCTACGTTAAAGAGCTGACTGAAAATTGATTTCTGTGGCGGAATCGTGAACATTGGCAAGAAATGATTCTGTCACATCTGCAATTGCCTTGTTGTGACCATCTTTATCTTGTCCTACTAATACTACAGATATATTTTCTGGTTTCCAGGTATCCTGCATCCATACTACTGCGCCGCCGCAGCCGTGCTCATTGGCTTTCAAGCCGTAAGAATAGAGGGCGCCGGAGGTATTGTCTGTAATGTTTAGATAATAATCCTGATAGGATGGTGCGGCATTTTCTGACATGTATGTCATTTCTATGGACGCCAGAATTGCGGTATCGTCTGCAAAGTCGTCCACGATTTCAAATGTTACCGTGGGATTATGGTTTTCTTCTGTGATTGTCTCATTCGCTGTCGTCCCATCCGCTGCCATCTCATCCAGCACAACCGGGCTGGTATATCGTAAAAATTTGGTGCCGCCGTATCTGTCCACGACGCTGACGGACACGCATTTGTCATAATAATCTCTTAGATATTGTAAAAAGATGCCGTTCGTATAAGGCGAACAGTATCTTACCTGGATATCCTGCCTTGATAGCATCTCGCCCACTACATCGTGGATACCCCTTGCGGCAAGCGTTTCCTTTTCCCCCAGGATAAAATGCGCGACCAGAGAAAAGCTGTTGTCCAGATACTCTGCTTCGTGTGCAGACCACATATTATGGGCATTATAATAACGAAGGCTTTCTTCGATATCCAGATAGGTAATGTCCGAATTAGCGTCGATATATGTTAACATACCCGCTAACTCCTCATCCGTCGTCACCGCCCGCGGTAATTCAAATTCTTTCTCAAACCGGACCGCCGCGCAGCCTGTCACAAAGCATAGCATCGTCAAAGCGGCAACTCCCGTTTTCGCAGTCAGATCCAACTTCCGGCTGACTTTTTCCGAGACGGGATGCTCCGTCATGGCGATAAAAGAAAGAATGCACGCCAGAATACAGCCGTTAGTCACCCGCCATGCAATACGTCCGATGGCAATGAAATACAGCCCGCAGAAAAGAAAGGCGGACAAGGCGCCAAGCAGCGGAAGAAAGACGTTTTTCCCGCCGCTTAAATACATCAGGGAAACAAATAGCAAAACAATGCCAATCCACAACAGCGTATGCCCTTTGAGCGAACCGGTAAAATCGGAAGGCTGCTTGTGGCTGCTTAGCCGCAGCGCGGCCATTTTACGCAAATCCTCCGCCATGAAATGATTCTCATCCCCGGTCAGGAAACCACACACCATAGTAATCCAGGACTGTGTAATGCCGCGCTCTTCATACATCGAGGCCGTGCTCTCCTCATATGCCGGATACCTGTCCGCATAATCGCAGATTTCTTCCCGCAGGGCATTGGACTCCACATACGCGCCCAAATCCGGGTTTCCTATTCTGTATAGCTTGTGCAGCCCGCCCGATAAAGCTATCACCAAGACGATCCCCGCCGCCAATAACAGGAATTTCTTTCTATACCGAAGAGAATTTTGTATGGAAGAAATCAGACTGGAAGAAGTATAGGGAAACAGAAAGAAATAAGCCAGACACATCACTGCAAAAGGCGCCATCAGTACAAGCGCTTTCCACCGGATAGCGCCCGCCAGAAACAATAAAAAGACGCCGGATATCATCTTAAAAACGCAGGATTGGGAATGTTCCATTTTCTCATAACAACAGTCCAGAATCAGTAAAATCGCCGCCAGACCCGCGATAACCGTGGTCTGCGTGAAATTCACCTCATTTTTCAGAATCAGTTCCCAGAAAATAAGCACGAATAGTCCGCTTAGAAATAAGCGCACAACCCCGTCATATCTCGCATATCGCTTATTGAGAAACCATAAGAAAATAAAAAGTCCAAGGACCATCACCGCCACGGAAAAAATACTCCACCAGTTTGCGGTAATGATACCCTGAAAGAAACGCAGGATGGCCGCCAAGACCGGGGAAATAAAGAAAAATCCAGGTTTTATTTTGGAAGAAATAAGGTATTCCGCAATATTCACATCCCCCGCCTGGGATAGCTGCGGCGTCGTCACAAGAAATAACAGCAGGGAAAATGCCGTAAAAAGAAACGCATAAAAACAGGGATGATTGATTTTTCCTTTCAGTTTATCTTTCCATTTCATAGCCATGCCTTTTTTCACCTTCCATTCCATCCGCTCTGCCTTGCAGCGTCTGGAAAAAATAACTGCCCATCATCATCAACAGAAAATTCCTGCCAATATAGACGGAAAACAAATGCGCCTCCACCACGGAATAAACTGCCAGTATCGTAAAGATTACCAGCCCGGAAGCATCCCTTTTCCGGTAAAACTGCCATAACAGCGCAAAATTAGCAATACAATATAGGATACCCGGCAAAACACCGTACCGGTAAAATAATTTTACCCATCCCATATCAAAATAGTATTCCATATTTTCGGGGCAGGAAAACAGCGACCAGGTTTCCATGGAGCCGTCGTTGCGCTCTGAATCGGTTAACGAAACAATCCTTCCACTAATTTTCGCATCAATCCTTAAAAGCGCCACCACATGGCTGCCGGCTTCCGGTCCGCCAGTATAAGTCTCAAACCATCTTGCCTGACGCACCGCAGGCGCCTGCGCCGCCGCATCAATAGAAAAAGCAAGGCACAACGCCAGGATTAAAAAACCGCCCAGATAAGCAAATATTTTTTCCCGCAAAGCCTTCACATAAGTCATCAGACACGCGGCAAACAAAAGAGCCGTCGCAAGCAGCATCGTCGTCTTGGAATCCGTCAGTTGATAGACGCCCACGTTTAACATCAGCATAAAAAGATAAACATACCATTTCATCCGCTCAAAAAATACATAGATCCCCAAAACAAGCAGCATCAGATACATAGACGCCAAAGCGTTCGGATGTCCCATTCCCAATGTATAGCGGGTCTCTTCGATACCCTGTCTGGTAAGTGTGTCAAACCCTCTTCCAAAATCCGCCGTCAGACTCATCCTGCCATAAATCCCGCTGACCGACAGCAGTACGATTGCCGCGCAGCCCACTAACGTCACATAAAAGGTATAGCGCAGCATCTGTTTTAACGGGATTCCCTTACAAGATGACACAAATGTCACAATTCGGATAATGTCGTTTTTCCCCGTGATTCGGTAGGAAATTAACCCGACGCCTTCCAGAATCACAATCAGACACCATTCTTTCCAGGTATATTCCGTCAACAGCAGCTTCATGGCAAACAATAAAAACGTGATTCTAAACAATTGTCCTTCTATGGGATTTATGTAATCGCTTTTATCAATAAGGACGATTGCCAGTTCTATTGTCAATCCGATATAGAAAAGAATCTGGGGGAGCTTTGTTTTCCATAGTTTTGCGTAGTAATAGGGCATGGCGTTATTTGTCCTTTCGTGGTTTTTGCAGCCAGCCGTGGAGTTTTCGCAGGAGTTGTTTGATGGCGAGGATGCTTTTTTTCCAGATAACTTGTCCGCGGGATATGGGTGGGGCGATTAGGTAGCTGTATTCGTCAAGATGCTCTAGCAGGTAAGGGGGGTAGGAATCGTCGATTTCTACCCGGATAAACTGGGCGTTTCTGCCGAAAATGTCCTCGCCGCAGAGCAGTCTGTCCAACGCTTCCGTCAGATAGCGGGAAGTATTGTATTCCTGATGCGCCGCCGCCTGTACTTTCTCGCCGATTCGTCTGGATACGTCTTTTTCACCGCTGCCGCCCATATAGCTGAAATGCCAGCCGCCGTTCTCTACCCTGACGCTTGACGGGTCTGTCGGTGAGACTTCCCGCAGAAAAACGATGCCTTCTTTGGGCAGGTTCCCGAAACTGCATACTTTCGTTCCCAGCCATTGTTTTTTCATGGCACCGGGAAACTCCCCGGTAATCGACAATAAATTCCCCGATATTTCCTCCATATTCAGGAAACAATAAAACATCCGCTGCGCAAAATGATAAATCTTCGATGAATCGAAATGTGACAGCACTTCCGTCAGCGCCTGGGGATTTGGAATTTCGTCCACATCGCTGAAAATAACGATATCTTCCGGGGAACACTTATCCATGGCGCGAATCAGCTGATTCTTCTGGAATTTATCCCGCTCGTGGGTAGTTACGCCGCTCATCGGGGAATTGTCCACTGCCACATAGAAGATTTTGTCTTCAAATTCTGCGAATAGATGCCTGTTTTCTGCAAAGATCATGGGTTTGGGTTCCCCGGAAAAGGTTACGGTGGATTCTTCGATGACAAATTTGTCCACATAGGGGGACATGATGTGCATACGCAGGGTCAGGATATCTAGTTCGTTGAAAAAGGGGATACAGTCGTAAATCATGAGAGTGAATCCTTTCAAGGTATTTTTTTTCTCCAGAACAGCAGTGGTCTAATCACATCTTTCACTTTCCGCCAGCGCACCTCCCACGGGTTCTCAAATTTCGGATACTGCGCGTTTCTGCCCCTCCATTTGTGAAACAGAAAAGGCGCTTCCACATCCATAATTTCTGGAATCATGTGCTCGTGTCCGAAATATTTTGCAACCTCAATCGGGGCAAATCGCATGCCGGCGTCTTCGATTACATTTTTATATTTGCAGCATAAAAAAGTATCTTCGTTATAGGTGCCATCTTCCATCTTTTCCCAGCGGAGTTTCGCCTGTCTGGGAAATTCCAGCAGTCGTTTGCTGCGAATCGAGACGCTGTTGCCGACCCTGCAGATTTCTCCTTTTGCGTCCCGGTAGGCATAATCATTGACCGGCAGGGGCCAGGGCGAGCCGATATAATCGTATTGTAAAAACTCATCCCGCCAGCTTTCCGGGTGCACCACGAAACCGTCATAGTGGACTAACAGTACATAATCGGTATCGATATAATCAGCAATCTCATACACCATTTTATAATTAAAAGCGTCGATATCCTTTAATTTAGAGGTATGCCGGTAGCGGATGCCACGGGGCAGAAACAGCGGTTTCCTATGGGTAATCAGAACAACGTCCCCAAATTCGATTCCCCGCATACTATATTCCAGCGCGTGAATTGTTCCGTATAAATTGACGCTGCTCATCGCCGCCAGCGTTACGTTAGGAAGCTTTAATTTTTCTCCGTCCATGCCTTCACCTCTTTCTGCAGAAAATCTTTCTTTAGCGGGAATCTGTATCCATTTCCATCGAATCTTCATGAGAATCCGTTTCCATCCTCACCGAATTTTTCCGATAATATGTGCTGACCGCCAGATTCAGCCAGTTTCCGCTGTCCTCTGATAAATCTTCCAAAGAAAACAACGCCGGTTTTGCCAAAAAAGGTTTTACCACTACATCGTTAATTGTTTCGTCCGTATACAGCGCATGGCGTTCCATCGCTTCTGTGTAATAAGCCTTTCCGTCACCGATGACCAGCGAACGCAGGGCAGAAATACCTGTATAAGTATTTTTATCCGCGGTAAACACCCACACTGCCAGTACGAGCATTAAACATGACACGGTCATCATATTTTTGGTACTTTCCAGAAATGCGCCCAGCCTGACTCCGATTGACACTTCTGTCACTTTTTCTTTTGCACGGTCGCGGTGGTTTATCCAGCCCAGCCAGTAAGTCGTCACACAAACCAGACTCAGATAATAGACCATCTGGATGATATTATCGACCCTGGCAAGTCCCACCGTCCCCAGACCGTACAAGGTCGGCGTAAACATGGCGCAGAGAATGCAGAATGCGCCTATCGTCACCCACATAGGATGGGCGAAACGCTTTTCCGATTTTTTCCCAATCCGCCAGAGAATGGGCAATAATGCCAGCCAGGTCAATATCACGAAGACAGACGTCCATTTTACAATAAAAACCACTCCATAATAAAAAGAAAGCAGAATTGCCGGAACCGGCGAATATCCCACCGCCGGGTCTACTAAAGCCCTTACCCGGTGTCCCGGCGCAAGCACGTTACAGAAGAACCCCGCCGTATAAGTCAGATAAGGAATCAGTGCGTAAAGCAGTTTTTTCCTTCTGGCAAAAAAGACATACCCCAGCAAAAACAGCGTCAGAATTTCCGCTTGTAAGGTCGTTACCAGATTGCTTCCCGCCACAATCGGCGCAAGGATAGATGCTGCAATACAACTTATGACAGCTTTGTCTTTTTTCTCACTCCATATCGAATATGACACAAGTGTCAATACTATAAAAAGCAGCGATTCCATGAAAATATAATGCACAGAACCATTGTACCAATAGATTCCCTCAAAAGGCGCTTCCATCACCTGATAAAACATAAATAATAAAACAAACATGATAAAGGACGCCTGCTGCCTGTCGCCCCCAAGCCATCTTGTCAGAATCTGCCTTCCCAGACAGAAGGACGATACCGAGAACATGCCCACCATGATAAGCGGTACGACAAACGCGCAGTCATAGTGGAAAATCATGGGACACATGGACATGATAAAGCAGGACGTGTAAGCTCCCTGTATCGTCAGATAGACCTCTTTGACACGGGCGAATGCCGCAAGCAGCGACTGCCCAAACGAGCCTGTATCTATCCATGCGTGATAAACGGACACGCCGTAATCATAATCGTCGATGCACATGACGTTATATCTTCCCAGCAGCAGAATCGGAATCACAGACAGGATAAACAATAACGCGGCATATCCCGTCATTCTCCGCATGGGAATCCTATTGATAACGCCAAGCAGAGCCTGTCCGAAATTCTGCAGGGCGGCCGTTATTTTCCGATACTTTTTCGCAAGATAACTCATTTCGATTTTACTCCTATCCGCGCCCGGATCCTTCTCGCTACGCCGCGGGCAATTTTTCCACAATACGCTTTTCCATAAATATATTTTCCATGCAGCATCATGCATTTTAAACGCAGCCCGCCGGGTCTCTCATTCACATGGGCATACCGTCTGGAGCTTTTCTTATAGGCTTCTAACTCTGTCCGGCACTCCTTCTCACTAAAAACCCTGCCCTGCCTGTCCATATAGTGCCAGCCGGCGTAAAGATTCTGCTCCGAGGCCCAGTATCCGTCCGAGACATTGTGTCTCGCCCAATACTTCGGCGCTAAAATATATTGCACCGTGTCGCTTGTAAATGCCGGAAAATAGGCAAAAGAGGAATTGGCAAGCAGAAGGTACCTGGCATTTTTCAGAATGCTGTAATCTTTGGCAAGGTCAAAATTGTACGCCGGAATGCCCGGCAGAAATTTCCCCGCCTCTTTCACGTCATTGGTGATAATCATAAATTCCATATCCGGGTTGATTTTCCGCATCTGTTTCATGCCCTGTATCCAGTATTTTTTGCGCAGATACAGCTCCGGCGAACCCATATAGTCGCTGCAGCGCAAATGCAGGATACACAGATTGTCCCTGCTGTATTCCTTACAGTCATATTCCGGCTTTACCTTGAGCCACTCTTTGATTTCTTCTTTATGATGGATAAAATAATCCTCCGCCTGAAAATTCCCATAAAGCAGCGTATCATCCTCTATCTCGAACAAGGCCTTGTCCGTATCGGTAATATAGACGCCGTGGGTCAGATCATGGCGGGAATTTCCCACAAAAAGCCGGTCTTCCTTTTCATGGAAAACTTTCTGGTAATCTTCTTTCTTAGAGGGTACGCCATAGTCTAAGTCCATGAAATAGAGTCCGCAGTCACTATGCATATTATTGGCAAAATGCTCCGGGTCTAATACGCTGAACTGATAACCCTTATCCAGCGCGATACATCTGGTTGTAATGTAAAAAAACAACTGATTTCCAAGCCCGAAGCCTTCCTGCGTCTCGATTCCCAACATGGTGTTTTTCCTTCTTTCCGCCGCCTACAGGCTGCTCTCGATAATTTTCTCACCCTCTACCTTATAAATCACATCGCACTTCTCAATCGTATTCAGTCTATGCGCAATGATAATCATCGTCTTTTTTCCGTGGAAGCTGTTGACTGCGTCCATGACGGCTTTTTCTGTATCGTTATCCAATGCGGAAGTCGCCTCGTCAAAAACAAGGATTTCCGGGTCGTGATACAAAGCCCTGGCGATTCCGATACGCTGTCTCTGCCCGCCCGATAATCTGACACCTCTGTCACCTATGGTCGTATCCAGCCCTTCGGGCAGCTCTTCGATAAATTCTTTTAACTGCGCTTCTTCCAAGACTTCCCAGATTCGTTTCTCATCAATTTTATCCGCGTCAATCCCGAACGCGATGTTGTCCCGGATGGACTCGTCCACCAGATAAATCGACTGGGGAATATAGCCAATCTGCGCAAGCCACTGCGGATAATTGTCAAAAATATTTTTGCCGTCGCAGGTAATCGTCCCTTCTTTCGCGTGTAAAAGCCCCAGCAGGATATCTACAATCGTAGACTTTCCTGCTCCAGACGGTCCCATAATTCCGACGGACTGCCCTTTTTTCACTTCCATATGGGCGTCTGTAAAAATATTTTTATCCGTGTTCGGATAGGCAAACGTGATATGATCCAGCACGATTTTATCCTCTAACACCAGCTTGTCTTTCCGTTTTTTCCAGATATCTTTGAGAGAGCCTGTGACGCTGCCGTTCGCATCCCGCTTCATACTCTCGTTGAGATTCTCATACAGATAATCCAGACAAGGCTGGGAATAAGCAATCTCAGAAAGATAGGTATTAATCCGGTTCACACTGGGCATAATCCGGACCGCTGCCACCGCAAACGCTGTAAGCTGGGGAATCAGCGCTTTCATATCGCCGCCGCCCAGCATGTAAACCATGATAAATCCCAGCATACTGATAATAAAAATCGTCTCTATCAATAAACGTGGAAGATTGTTTAACACCGCATAATTTCTCGCTACATTCGCGCCGATGCTTCCGCTTTCATAATAATTTCTGATAAAAAATTCTTCCCGGTTCAACACTTTCACATCTTTGAGTCCATAAATCGACTGAATGCGCCATTTCGCTATCCGGGACTGGATTTCCTGATTCTTTTTCCCAATCGCATTCAGACGCGGTTTCAGAATCTTCGTAATCAGAATGGTCAGCCCCAAGAAAATCACGACGATAAACAGGGTCAGAAGCGGACTGACGACAAGCAGTACCACGCATAAACAGACGGAAACCACTACTTCCGTAATCATCTGTATCAGGACGAGAATCAGTTGAAATGCATTCGGTATATCGCTGTCTGTCAGACGAAAAACCGTAGGAATATCCGCACCCAGATATTCCTCGTAAGGTCTGTTTAAAAACTCCCGCATAACCCGGCTAATCATCCGGTTTCTGTTGCGTGTGATAAACGTATTCTGCACATAAGTCTGAAACAAAAGATAGAGATTTTTCACAAGAAATACAAGCATCATGGCAGCCAGCAAAAGAAACATCAGCCGCTTTTCGCCGCCTTCCTGCAAAAGCTTCGTCATATCTAAATATAAAAATTCCGCAACTTTCGCAATCATTTCATTTTCCCTAAGCGCTTCCGGCTCCATGATACCCTGCACCACCGGCACCATCATGGATACGCCCAGCGTTTCCAAAAGACCGCCAATAAAAATCAGAATGCCCAGTCCGACAAACTGCAATTTCTGTTTCCTGTCAAAAAGATACCCAATTTTTTTAAGCATGGAAGTTTCTTCCGCTGTCTGCTTCTGTTTTTTCATACTTGATTCCCCACGTCTATTTTTATCATATCCGCTCGATACATATCCCGGCAATCCCATCCATTCAGCCATTTATTCGGCGCAATCACCGTCTTTTTCGGATTCCGGTTGAGATAGGACGCCCACCAGCTGAAACTGCTGTTCGCAAGGATATGGTGTCTGCACCGGCTCATCAGTGCAAAGGCTTCATAATATCTTTCTTCCGGCAAATCCACGAGGATGATTTTATTATTGATTTCCTTATGTTTTCGCAAAAAATACCTGCCCCACTCTTCATCGTTGGTGAAAACGTAGAAAATACAGCCGGGATGTTTTTTTGCCATGACCCACATCGCCCTCTCATAATAACCGTCCGTACAGATATTGCCAAACAACGCCTGATTCCTGGGCAGCAGATAGTCCCCTCTGCGGATGTGGATGCTGACGGATTTGGTCTGTTCAATCCGCCACAAGTACCGCTGCGCCTGCTCAGAAATTCCGCCCCCTGCATCTTTATTTTCCCTCAAACGCTCTAAGTCAAATTCATCCCGCAGGATATCCCCCACATCGGGAAAATATTTTTCCGACTGCCAGTACCCTTCCAGATAGACGTTATCCCATTCAAAAATTTCCGGTTTAAAGAGCTTGTCTTCTTCAAAATAGGAATGGTTCTTTCTGCCAAAAAGACGACGTCTTACCCGCGCCCAAAATTCGGGAGAAGAATCCCGCATCTCAATAATTTCCTCCGGATCTGCCCTATCATAAACAATGCCGAAAGCATCTAACGCCGGATCTCTCTGGTCATCTTGTAAAAAACCCGCCTTATCGTCTATCTTCACCGATTTGCCCATGCTCTTTAGCTGTTTATAAAGCGCATATTGAAACATCTGGTTTCCTAGTCCGCCCATCGTCTGAATGATAATCATCTCTCTTTAACCATGCCCTTTCCTCAGCTTGCGGATTGGAAACCAAAACGCTTAAACGCCGGCACAATACTTATTCTCTTTCTTTTCCATGCTTCCGCTTCTTGATAGGCAGAATCACCGCTTCATTTATCATCATGACGCACTGATACAAAAGGGGGGATATCAAGAACAAATCCATTTTCTTTTTCTCATTCGGATTGGCAACCGCGCATTGATAGACACGCTCATAATGCGCCTTATCCGCCGTGTTTTCCCGGATGATATCCGTAAGCTCCTTTAAGTATCCCGCTTTATCGGGACGCGTCTCTTCTGAAAGCTGATGGTAAAAAAGCAACAGTCTTTTATAGAAGAAATAATCATGGGTATCCGCTAAATCTTCCCTTCCAAGCGCCGTCAAAAACCTGCTTTTTTCCCGATATGCCGGAATCAGATCCGTAAAAGTCCGGGAATTAATCCGCATATTCATGATACTTCCTTCTCTGTCTATTATATAATTATAACAGGCGCTGTCAAGGTAAACGCACTTCCCCGCGTGAGTTAACGCGGTTGTGGCAAATAGAATATCCTCATACCATTTTCCGTCGGGAAAACGTATATCCTCCAGAAGCTCCCGGCGGTACAGCTTATTCCAGGCGGCATTCTGGATATCGTATTCCTCCCGCTCTTCCACATAAGCCTGTAACGCTTCTAATCCCTCGAAAACGACTGCGCGGTCTATGGAAGCATCTTCCGTATGCCCCCGATACACCCTTCTGTAGCGGCAGATTGCAAGGTCGGCGCCCTGCTCTGTCAGCCCCCCAAACAGCTTCTCATACATATCCTTATCAACCCAGTCGTCCCCGTCCACGAAACCGATATAATTTCCTTTCGCAATTGCAAGTCCCGCGTTCCTTGCATTGGCAAGACCGCCGTTTTTCTTATGTAGGGGCACAATCCTGTCGTCTTTTGCCGCCAGCATATCGCAGATACGCCCGCTTTTATCCGTGGAACCGTCATCCACCAGAATGATTTCCAGATTCTGATAGCTCTGCCCCAGAAGAGACTCTACGCATCTCTCAAGATATGCTTCTATATTATAAATAGCCACGATAACGGATATCCGCTCTTCCTGCTTAGAAGGCGGGATATGCTCCGGGCTGTAATGGTCTAGAATCTTCAAATTGACCCCCTTGTCTGCGCCAGAAACATCAGCACATACCATATCTGCTTACGCCAGATATCCTTTTCGATGAAGTCCGCCCATAGTTTCTGTACCGCATTTACATTTAATAACCCTTGTTCTTTTATCTTTTTTTCATCCAGAAGCTCCCCCGCCCATGAGCGCAGCGGCTCCTGTTTCAGCCACTTGTGCAGGGGAATCGCAAAGCCCGTCTTCGGACGCTCTATCAGTTCTTTCGGTACATATTGGTATAAAATATCACGCAATATTTTTTTGGTGACGCCTTCCTGTATTTTATAAGAAATCGGCAGACTCCACGCAAATTCCACCACGTCCTTATCCAGCATCGGCACCCTCGTTTCCAGGGAAACCGCCATCGCCGTTCTATCCACTTTCGTCAAAATATCGTCCGGGTGATACATCAGCATATCCATCAGCATCAGATTGTGCTGCGGATCCTGTAAAAATCCGTCCGGGTAGGCGTCCATCGCAGTAACGCAAGGCTCCCCCCTGTCACTAAGCTGTAATGCCTCTTTCGATAACAGCCCGATTCCTTCCCCGATTTCAGAACGCCGGTACAAATCCTCGACGCCGGCTGCGCCAAGCAGCCTTGCCCTCGTCGCCATCGCGCCGCGCCTCCCAAAAGGGCTTCCCAGAACCATCCGGCTAAGAGGCTTTCGGATTCCTAAAGGAATCCCCGTTATCTGCTGTCTGATGCGCTCGATGGAAGAATAAGTGGAGTACCCCCCAAACAGCTCGTCCCCGCCGTCGCCGCTTAGCGATACCGTCACATGCTCTTTCGTCATCCGGCTGACCAGATAAGTGGGAATCTGCGAGGAATCGGCAAAAGGCTCCCCGAACATGCCGCCTAGTTTGGGAATCACTTCTTTCGCGTCTTCTTCCGTAATATAGAGCTCCGTGTGCTCCGTTCCAAGATGCCCGGCAATCTGTTTTGCAATTTTGGCTTCATTAAAATCTTCTTCCTGCATTCCGATTGTAAAAGTTCTGACACGTCTGTCACTTACAGACTGCATCAGGGATACGATGGTGGAGCTGTCGATTCCTGCCGATAAAAATGCTCCCACCGGCACGTCCGCCACCAGCTGTCCCCGGATGGCGTCTTTCAATTTCCGCTCTAACTCCTTCGCCGCTTCTTCTTCCGTTCCGGTAAATAGATGCGTCTGCCCATAACGGGCGGCTTCCATCATCGACCAATAAGCTTCTATCGTATAGCGCTCAAAAGGCGCTTCTATTTTTAAGATACTTCCGGGTTCCAGTTTATAGATATCCCGGTAAATGGAATAGGGCGCCGGAATATAGCCGTAACGGAAATAGGTTTCCAGGATTCCTTCATTGATTTCATTACAGAAGTTATTCATACTCGCCAGAGCGTTTAAATCCGAGGCAAAGACAAAGGTTTTATTCCCTACAAACCCATAATACAAGGGCTTTTCCCCCACTCTGTCCCTAGCTAAATATAACACTTGTTCTTCTTTATCGTATAGGGCGAGGGCGAACATTCCTTTACACATTTTCAGGGTCTCTTTCAGCCCATATGCAGAGACTGCTTCTAAAAGCGCCTCCGTATCTGAAGTCCCCCTAAAAGCAGCCGTCTTCTTTTCCTGTATCAATTTGTCCTTAATTTTCCCGTAATTATAGATTTCCCCATTATAAGTCATTACATAACGCCCGTCATGTGACTCCATCGGCTGCGCGCCGCCGGAAGATAAATCCAGAATAGACAATCTCCGATGTCCAAGCACAACCCGCTTATTTTCCGTCGTCCAGATTCCCGACGCATCCGGTCCCCGATGATACATACTCTCGTTCATCCTACGGATATTCTCTTCCCATCCAGATTCTCCGTTACAAAATCCTGCAATTCCACACATATGCATTATGCCTTTCTTCTTAATTTATTATTATATCCCTTTTCGGAAAAGTGTTTCCACTGCTATTGCCAGATAATTTTGCGAATATTCATACGTTTCTTAGTTTTTGCGCAATCCGCGCAACTGTATTCTAAATTTTACTTACTGTATATTGGGGAAATTAGGTCTGCGAATTGAGAAAAGGCTATCCGTTTAACTGGATAGTCTGCTTTACAGCATTTATTTTTGAGTCTGTTACTTTTGATATAAAATCAATATCACCAGATGTACCATTCACATAAATTCAAGTAGATTCTCTTTTACTGCATCTAACCCATACAACATATCCGGATCAATATCAACACACATAGTATTATCTCTGTTTCCAGATACATCCCATGCCAAGGTATCATTCATTATAGTACAGGTTTTCATAAAATACCCAACTTCTCTCAAAGCGGCAAACACTTCTTTATCCAATAAAGGTTTTACATCATAACATACAATTTTACCATCTTCAAAATATACATACACTGTATACTCCCTTGTTGGAACGACTTGAATGATTTTAGGGAACATATGCATCAACCTCCTACATCAAGGGTGAAATTTTATTAAGTGGTTTACCATCTTTAGCTAATTCCCAATTTTGCATAAGCTCATCCTGGTGCAGTACACACCATGCCAAAATCAGTTTTAATTGTCTTGAAGGCAACGCTCCTTTTATAACTCTTGCCTCGTCAATCTCAATTAACGCTTTGTTTCCATTATATTCTGCATGAAAATGTGGCGGATTATGATCATCATAGTACATTGTGACTCTTATTCCAAAAAATAATGATATTTCCGGCATCTTTCTCACTCTCCAATAATTATACCTTCAAACCTCAATTTATCTTCACAAATTTTAATCTATCATACTATATTTTACTGCTTATTTCAAGGCACGGGAAATCGCTGAATGTGCTTTTATTCTTCTCACAACTTCCCAACCCTCACAAAATACCTCTCCCACTCCTCATTCACCACTTCCGGCGCCAACCTCTTTTGGATTTCCTGCGCCTGTCTACCTAGCTTATCCGCCAGCGTGCGGTCTGATAAGAGCCTATCCATCGCCGCCTCTAGCGCAGCCTGATCTCCTGTCGGAATCACCCAGCCGTCCTCGCCGTGTCTTATCAATTCTTCCGTTCCGCCGCTTGGCACATCGGTGGCAATCACCGTAAGCCCCAGCGCCATCGCTTCTATTAAAGCGTTGGATACGCCTTCCGAATAGGACGTTAAAAGGAACAACGCCGCTTTTTCTATATGCCCCGCCACATTTTGAATCATTCCGGGTAGGAAAACTCTTTCTTCCAGTCCCAGAGAGGCGATTAACCCCTGCAAATACTCCCGCAATTCCCCTTCCCCGTAAATCGTCAGCGTATATTCTGGATAGGTATCCGAAAGCCTGGCAAAAGCACGAATCATCATCTCGTGATTTTTGTTGGCGTCCAGACGACCTACGGAAACGATGCGTTTCTCCCGCTCCCCCTCAAACCGTGGCCGGATAAAAAGAGGATTTAGGGAATTTGGTAAAATAACAGCCGCTTTTCCAACCCGTTTGGAAAAAAAGCTTCTGGAACGCTCTGTCTGTAAAATAACACCTGCTGCGAATGGAAATAAAAAATTTGCCAACATCCGCATCTGTCTCGTTGGATATTCTTCCTTCGCTTCACCGACCACCGACACGACTGCCTTTGTTTTTGTGAACATTGTCGTAACAACTGTCATGAAATTATTCTTCCCTACGCAGGACAAAACTAAATCTGGTTTCTCAGTTTTCCATATCTTGTGTAATTTTTTCACTCGGCGGCAAAAATTTCGTATTCTGCTTTTCGTTGTTTCTTGTAATGTAATATCGGATATCACCCTGTCGATTTCATTCGATAACACATATTCTTCTTCCTTCTGATATTGTGTTACCATGACGACCTGATAGCCCCGCCCCAGAAAATATTCCGCCAGATTTACGAAGACTCTTTCGGCTCCTCCTTTGTGTAAAGAACCGATGTAAAATGCAAGTTTTCTTGCATCACCACTGTTATTCTGATTTGCTTTGTTGTTATTTAATTCAAATCCGGAGTTTTTTACCCCTTTAATTGAATTTGCTTTTAATTTATCATCCATTGCTTCCACCACAGTAAAATTGATACCATTGTTGAAATACGAAGAAAGACCATGACAATTTTGAATAATTTGCACCCGTCCCCGGACCTGCATCTCCTGTCCTGACATAATTTTCTATCATGTCGGACACATATGCTGCATCAAAAATTCCCTGTCTCTGTAAGTAGTCATAACTGCTGTAATCTAACAGTTGTTCTTTTAAAGATCCACGCAGCCATTTATCCAATGGAACCCCGAATCCTACCTTCGGTCTGTCCAATAATTCTTTGGGAATATAGTCGTAGGCAATCTCTTTTAAGATATGTTTTTTATCTCCATTTGTATATTTAAAAGCATGGGGAATCCGGTAAGAAAATTCCATAACATCTGTATCTAATATAGGGCATCTGGACTCTAAAGAATACTTCATAGACGCCCTGTCCACCTTGCAAAGAATATCCCCCGGCAGATAAGTGTCCATATCCAATAACATCCGGCGCACCTGCCAGTTCCGCACCCCGTACTTACTCTCTATCATGTAGTGTACCGGTAACGGCTCCCCATAGGTTCTCCGCTCTTCTTCCAGACAGTCTTGCACCATCGCCTTTGCTTTCACGATATAATTATCCGCACCAAACTGGGTCTGACTCTCTTTTTCCCGATTTCCTGCTATGACGCGCACACGAAAAGGCAGACGCTCTTCTAGCTTCATCTGCTTAAATCCTGGCAGATTACAGATTCCGTGCACCATTGCACCAAGCATATCCAGTTTCTGTGCCTGTCTGACGTTCTCATAAATATTGTACCCACAGAAAAACTCATCTCCGCCGTCGCCGGATAGCGCCACCGTTACCTGGGATTTTGCCAGTTGGGATACTAACATGGTCGCAATTTGGGAGCTGTCTGCAAAAGGTTCATCATAATATTTCGGAATGCTTTCTACCAGCGCAAACATTTCCGTCTCGTCGATATAAGCCTCCGTATGGTTCGTCCCAAGATAGTCAGCGACTGCCTTGGCATACTTTGCCTCATTATATTTTTCTTCATGAAAACCGATGGAAAAGGTCTTAATTGGCATATCGGAATGCTCCTGCGCAATCGCTGTGACCAAAGAAGAATCATATCCCCCGCTTAAAAAAGAACCAAGCTCTACGTCAGAAATCATTCGGGCGGCTACGGATTTCTTTAACAGCTCCTTTAAGCCCTCTTTCGCCTCTTCATAACTTTTTACAGGCTTGGCGCTAAGCTCTTGATAGCGCGTTTTGATATCCCAATACTTCCACGTCTTCACATTGCCTTCCCGAAAACATAATACGGCGCCCGGCTCCACCTGATAGACGTCCCGGAAAATACTGTCCGGCGCATTGATATACTGTTGAAACAGATAACGGGACAACACTTCCCGCCGGATTTCCTTAGGAAAACCGGGACATGCCATAATCGGCTTTAACTCTGAAGCAAAGACAAGATTGCCATCCTGCTTCCAATAATAAAGCGGTTTCTTACCGATTCTGTCCCGCATCAGATAAAGCTCGCCGTTTTCCCTGTCATACAGCGCAATGGCAAACATGCCCTGAAATCTGTCCACACATTGGATTCCCCATTTCAAATATGCCGCCAGAATCACTTCCGTATCGCACTGAGATTGAAATGGATAACCGGACAGTTCCTCTTTCAGCTCCCGGAAATTATAGATTTCCCCATTATAGACAACTGAAAGCCGCTTGTTGGCGGAATGCATCGGCTGATGCCCCAGCTTAGACAAATCCAGAATAGACAATCTCCTCTGCGCCAGACCTACTCGATAACCGCCCCCCGCGTCATAGATTTCCTCGCCGCTATCGTCCGGTCCCCTATGATACATCGTATCGTTCATCGCCTTTAACGTGTCCAGGCTAATCTCTTTTGTACTGACATAACCACAGATACCGCACATACGTTACTCCTATTCCGTTTTTTATTCTGCTCTTACTCCGGTCTCTTATTCTGCTTATTATTCCGGTTTTTTATTCCAATTCCTTACTTTAGTTTTTATCCAGTTTAACGTTTTATACCCTTAGCGCTGAAATTTTTCGATAAAATAATCTTTATACTCCCCGAAATCCTTACATTCCTGGTCGATGGAAGCAATCAGCTCCTGATATTTTTCCTGTACAAGCGCACGATAGTTGTTAAAATTATTATAGCCTTCCTTACACCATGCGAAAGGATGGGTCAGAATCTGCACCTTATCATAACTAGTGATATTTTCTTCATCCGGGTATCCATAACGCCAGATATGATTGGCGTCCGACATGTATTTTACCATAACAGGTGTTTCATTTGTGATATTCTCTGCAAAAGTAAAGAAATCATCCTGATAGGCGTTAATAATCCCCTCCAGTTTGATGTTCTCCCTCAGCACATCTTTTGATGGTCTATGGATGGAAAATTCCTTGATTTCAAACCCGAACATTTCGCTCAGAATATCCATCTCTTTCTGAATCCTTTTACGGATTTCTGACATGTCTGTCATACCATTTAGGGCAAAATGCAGCCCGATATGCTGCCCTCTTTCATGCATATCACGAATCATATCCAGATTTTTCCTGGAAAGCACATTATAGGAATTATTCGTCCACTGAAAGAAATAGGTGGAAACAAAATCCATGCTCTGCTCTACCCTTGAAAGCTCATACGCCCTTTCTACGCTGTATTCCACGTCATGACGCATGATAATGAACTTGTCCTTTCCAAGCGCCTCCCTGTAATGGGCGTATCTGCCGGTAGACTTTATGATTCTGATAATTTCCTTATAATCTTCAAATGAAAACATGAATTTTCCTCCCTGTTTTATTCCGCCTCCGCTTCCTCCTTGGCGGCATATTCTTTCTTCCTGATACGATCAGCTAACAAACTTCTCGCTTCCCCAGACTGCTCCAGCCACAAATCATACGCCCTATCCCAGGATGCATACGCCGAATCGCCCCGTTTGTCCGTAAACTCATAATGTTCCAGCAGATATGCCTCTAAAAATGCAGTGCACTTATCCGCTCCCACGATATTCGTATGGCTGCCGTAATCCGCAAAATCTTCTTCAAATACAATACCGATTTCGTCATAGTAATTATTCATATTGAGAAAAGGATAACCTGCCTCTTTCACAATGTCTTCCATGTAGTTAAACATCTGCTGCTCTTCCGGCGTTTCGCCATAGGGTGATACGATAAATAACGCCCGCAATTTATTATCTTGCAAATATTGCAGCAAATCTTTCAGATAGACTTCTTGGCTGTCTGGAATTGCCAGTTTTCCCTGCATACCGCCCGCTTCCGGTCTAATCGTGGGACCTACTTCGTCCTTGATATAGAACCCTTTTAACGCACTTTCCTTATGATAACGCCAGTTTTTCCACTCTGACGGCAGCATCAGCATTTTCCAGTTTGTATGATATTTAAACAAATCGATGTAAAAACTCAAGCGGTCTTCTGTTTCCGGCACCATCGCCTGAATCGTTTTTACTCGGTTCCAGGAATATCGCAGATTATCCGTTACCCCGCGTGTATACGCCATATTGTCTTTCAGTCCTTCATCGTCCATCGTAAACATACGCATTTCAAAAATATAAAGGGACGGGGACTGGGTTTTTTTCACTTCTTCCACCAGATATTTCATTGCTACAGGACGCTGCACATTAGACGATAACGGATAGGCCGCAATCCCGGTTTCTCCCCACAGCATCGGCGCCGCATAAAAAGGAAAAACCGGACTCGAACCAATCATGACAATATCGAGTGTATCCTTTTCTTCCGCATAAAAGCCGGAAAATCTATCTTTCACTTCCCCGTTGGTTCTGACCATATAAGATACTGACACGACTGTCACCAGAAAAATCCCTATGAAGATAACGCTTTTGATAAATTGCTTCCAATTCATAGACACCTCATGCTATCCCTTCTAATCCCCATGCTCCTATCTCACTCGCCGCACAACTGCTCAATATAGTCTCTCCACTGCTCAAATATTGTATCCGCATTCGCCTTATCCGCAATCTTCCTTGCCTCTGCACCCAGCCGCGCCGCCAGCTTGGGATCCTCTATCAGACGGTTGATGCCCGCTTCCAGTGCCCGCTGATTTTTAATCGGTATCAGAAGACCATCTTTTTCATGGGTCATGATGGTTCTTGGTCCGCCGCAGGGACAGTCTGTCGCAACAATCGGCAGCCCCATCGCCATCGCCTCCATCAGGGCATTTGGCAGCCCTTCCCAATCGGAAGTAAAGGCAAAAAGCGCGGCATCTGCCAGATCTTTTTCCAAAGAATCGCTTCCGCCCATCAAATGAATATAATCTTCGGCATGATACTTTGCGATTAATTTCTCTAAAAGCTCTTTCGTTCCATCCAGAGAATCCTCGCCATAAATTTTCAAATCGTAATCAGGGTGTTTCTGATGCACTTTCACAAAAGCGCGAACCAACATAGGCTGATTCTTAAAATCCACCAGCCGTCCGGACTGTACTACGGTTTTCGTCCGCTCCTCCACTTCCGGCGTCCCGATATATTTAGGATTGATGGGATTTAGGATAATCCGGGAATTTTCCTGTAGTCTCGGCGCAAAAAATTCTTTTGCCCCCTCGGTCTGGAACACACAGCCGTCCGCCCGCGGAAAAAGCAGCGGAATCTGTATTTTATCGCTCCATTCCTCATAATGCCCTTCTGGATTGGTACGGATGGAAATTAAGACAGGTATTTTCATGAAATACGCCGCCATCAGTCCCCGATAGAGCGGTTTTCTCGTAAAAGGAATCAGAATATCCGGTTTTGCTTTCTGCAGAAAACGCCTTAAATAATGGATGCGTAGTAAAATCTGCACGAAACGCGGTTTCTTCTCATCCCCAGCGCGCAGTCCCACATGGACGCGTTTCACTTTTGGATTTATCTCAAATTCATTTTCCCCATACCATTCCGTGGTAATGTAAACGCGGTATCCGTTTTCTGCAAACTGATTCGCCAGATTCGTAACAACCCGCTCTGCGCCGCCTTGTTCCAGACAATTTAAATGAAATGCAATTTTCCGTTTCAGTTCGCCCATTCTCTTATCCTCTCAACATAGGCTTCCACAGTATAGTCCCCGGCGCGTTTTTTTGCCATTTCCCGATAATGCGCAAGCCGCTTCTCATCCTTTAACAGCGCCGTCATCTGGGACGCCAGATTTTGCTCTTCTTCCGTAATATGCTCCGGGTTCCAGTCCGGCTCCGGGCTCATATTCGGAATCAGGATTCCGTACTTGTCTTCTAAAATTTCTTTCGGTCCCGTCATGCAGTCTGTGGCAATCGCCGGTATGCCCAATGCCATCGCTTCCACCAGCGCATTCGGAAATCCTTCATGATAAGAGGTCAGCGCATAGAGCGTCCCCTTTTTCAGATAGGGATAGGGATTTTTCTGCAAACCGGCGAAATAAACCGCTTCCCCGATTCCCAGCTGCTCTGCAAGTTTACGGTATTCGACAAATTCCCCTTCCCCGATAATCAGCAGCTTCGCATCGGTAAGTTCTTTCTGTACCAGATAAAATGCCTTTATCAGATGCCAGAATCCTTTTACACTATCTTCCCTTCCCATGGAAAGAATGATTCTGCCCTCATTCCAGGGCAGCTTTGCTTCTTCTCTTACAGCAAGGCGTTCGATTTCCTTAATGTCAAAAGGATTCTGCAGCGTTACCGCCTTTTTACAGCCATATTTACCGCGTGTCTCGTCGCAGATTATCTGGGAACAGCAGATCAGCCTGTCCGCCTGTCTGCAAAAGAGACGTATCTGCCTTGGACTTTCCATATCCATATAACTTCTAACGCCCAACCACTTCTCCGCCTTTCCTCCAGAAGCGATATTGGCGAGATTTGCCGTCGGTCCAAAACTGTAAGCGATATCGATGTTTTCTGCTTTTTTTATCTTACGGATTCTGCGCCCGCGCCTAAACACATTCGCTATTTTCGCCAGTGTGCCCTGCTTGCTTGGCAGCTTCAAATCTATCACGGAGAGCCCCTCGATATCATAGGCGATATCTTTTGAGTCAAAAATAACAATCGTTACTTTAAAGTATGGCTGCAATAACCGCGCCGTCATGACGCATACTTTTTCAAAGCCGCCCTGATGCAGCGCCGGTACAATCAATAATATTTTTTTCATAGCCCTAAGTCATCCCCGTTTAAATAAAAGCTCCTGTAAGCCTCCGCCTGTGCCTTGACGTCAAAACCGCTCTCTACGATTTCCCGGTAGGTATCCCGCCTTTCATAATCCGCCTTACTAAGAATTTCCTGCGCCCAGACTTTCGCCGGCGCCTCGATGCTAAGATAAGTCACAAGCTCTGTCGCCTGCGCTTCCTTTGTCACCGTGTCCGAGACGAAACAGCGCAGTCCCGCCGCCTGTGCTTCCACCAACACTCCCGGCAGCCCTTCATAGAAGGAAGGAAGCAGGAAAAAATCAAATGCCTGATAATAGTCTTCGGGATGTCTTTGATTTCCTGCAAATAACACTCGTTCTTTTATTCCAAGTTCTTCACTTTTCTGTTGCATTTTTTCTTTATCCGGTCCATCCCCGACCAAAAGCAGGACCGCGTCTTTCCCTAGTGCGCAGAGTGCGGCAAATACCTCTAATAAATAAGGATGATTTTTCGGATGGGATATCCGCCCCACATGTCCCACTACCAATTTATCCGCGATTCCAAGGCTCTGGCGCATCTTATCCCTTTTCTCCGCCCGGTAAGTAAATTTCCCGGCATCAATGGCATTGTGGATGATCTTGACATTGCCCGCCTCTGCCCACGCTTTCCCAAAAGCATCGATACCGGCAAGTTTGGAACAGGCGAAACAGTAATCGGCTTTGCGGTATAAATTTTTCCGCAGCCATTTCGTGGCGATTCCTTTTAGCCCTTTTCCCACGCCCGCGCTCCTCGAATGGGCTACCGTAACCGGAACGCCCGCCGCTTTCGCAAGCGGCAGGTAAATCGAGGCTGTGCTCGTCATATGCCCCTGCACCACGCGAAACTCATGATGCGCTGCAAAAAAGGCTTTGACGGCATTTCGATAAGTCAGATAATTATATACTTTAAACTTCGGGAGCACATAGATATGCCCTCCCATTGAGAGGATTTCCTCATCATAAAACTGTTTTTCCCTCGCCCCGGCGTCCTGACCGGCACGCTTGACTGCGCTGCTGTGCACAAGAAAGTCGAACTGAATCTCTTCCCTATCCATCTGCCTGTATAAATCCATAATCCGGCTTTCCGCACCGCCAAGTCCGGTGCCGCCGAGCACATGTAGTATCCGTACCGCTTCCGCCATCGCTTATCCTCCGCCGCTTCTACGAAGTCAGGATATCCCCCGCCCGCAGTTTGTGTTCGCAATCATATCTATCGATTAACAACGAACCGTCCACCGTTCTTACAATCGGCTTTTCGTCGAAAACATCAATGATTTCACCCGGCGCATATGCCGAGAAGTCTATCATTTCATCAAAAGGGTGAGCTTCCCAGATTGTCACTTTTGCCTCCCCGCACATTGCATAGGCGCCCGGAAAAGGCGCTGCTACACCGCGGATTAAATTATAAATATTTCTCGTTCTCTCGTGAAAATCAATCCTGCCGTCCGCCGCCGTGCGTTTGGAGTACCAGGAGTCGAAGTCTTTAGAATCCGTGCGAATCGGGATATTGCCACTTTCGTATGCCGCAAGCAGTTTCCTAATCAGGTTTTTGGAGCAAATCATATTTTTATACTGCGCCGTCCTGATATCGTCATGCTCTGTAATGGAAAACATTTCCGTGGCAAAGACGTTGGGACTGTCCGCTTTTTCATCATAACGGAATAAATTCAGATTAAACCGGCTATCCCCCAGGATGATAGACCAATTTAAGGGGGAGCGCCCCCGACCAAAAGGCAGGTAGCCGCAGTTTCCATGAAATCCGTAGATGCCGAAACGAAAGCTGTCCAGCACGGAAGGCGGAATCAATCTCTGCCATCCCATAGAAATACCGATGTCAAATTCATTTTCTTTTAAAAAGTCCTGCGTTTTTTCATCCGTCAAAAAATAACTGTCCGCTTCATGCACAGGGATTCCATATTTTTCCGTCAAAAAGGACAGCCCTTTATAGCCGGATATCTGATTTTTCTGCGTCACCGCCGGACTGACGGTAATCACTAAATCCACCGGACAAATCGTATTCTGAATAAACTCCACAATCGTTTCGGAAGTATCTTTCACGCCAAATACAACAACCCTATATTTCATCCTCCAAAGACTTCCTTTCCCTTATTCGCCCATTCCGCTTCTCATCCTGACCAGCAGATATTTACCCTTTGCTAACAGGTATTCTAAAACCCTGCCCCCAAGACGGCGTTTCACCGGCTGTATTTTGAAAAGCTCTACATAGGAAATAAGCTGTTCCCGATATTCCTTAAAAATTCTCTGATACCGTTCTTTATCCGCTTCTGTCACCGTATTGGCATGGATGACCATCGTCGTTACGCCGTCTTTCTGCGTCAGACTGCGGCGCAGCAGAAAAGAAATGGGATAAAAGGTCAGTCCCCTGTCCGTATAAGGAACTTTGCCAAAGCCGTCAGTCACTTTGCAAAACCCGGTTTCTTTTAATGCCCGGAGCGTATTGTTATCATAGGAGTGCGCCGGCGCCATAAAAATATCGGTATCGATTCCCTGCGCCCTCAGCCGCTCTTTCCCGGCTTGCAGCATATTTTTCTGCTCTTCCAAAGGAACTCCGGCAAATTCAGACTGGCAATTTAAGGGAAAAAGACCGCCCTTTTTTGTCGTATAGACATGATGGCAGCCGTGCATGGCAAAACAATATCCCGCCTGTTCCAGCTTCTTCATTTCCGCATAAAATTCCTTATGGGATTCCCCGCAGCTTAGTTTTTCGTCCCGGTTGTCCGGCACGATGCCAAGCAGCGGCGTTATGCCCGCCTCTTCAAACAACTTCTGAAAAAAGTAAAAATTTTCCCAATTCATGTCCGGCGTAATATCGTCCATCCGAACTGCAATTTTTCTGCCCATCATGCCAGATTTTCCCGATACCACGCGATTGCCAGCGCGATTCCCTTTTTAAAATCATACTCCGGGTCATAGGAAAGCAACTGCCTTGCTTTCGTAATATCCGCATTAGAATCCCGGATATCGCCTTTTCTCGCGGGTCCGAAATTGGGCTCCACCTTTTTATCCAGCGCTTCGCAAAGGTCATAATAAATGTCGATTAAAAACTCCCTGCCGCCTGCGCCGATGTTAAACGCCTCGCCTGCTGCCTCTGCGGGTGCAAGACAGGCTTTTAAGTTTGCTTCAATAACATTGTCAATATAAGTAAAGTCCCTGGACTGTCTCCCATCCCCGTTAATCGTCGGAACCTCGTCGTGCAGAAGCTGTTTGATAAACTTGGGAATCACCGCCGCATAGGCGCCGTCGGGGTCCTGCCTCCTGCCAAAGACGTTAAAATAGCGCAGTCCGTAAGTATCCAATCCATACAACTCATGATAAAGTCTGCCGTACTCCTCATCGACTTTCTTGGTCAATGCGTAGGGGGAAAGCACATGCCCTTCCTGCCCTTCTTTCTTCGGCAGTACCGGGTGATCCCCGTAAACGGAAGAGCTGGACGCATAGACGAATTTTTTCACATGATTCTGTCGCGCCGCCTCCATCATATTCAGCGTTCCCCGGATATTGATTTCTTCATAGAGAAGGGGCATTTCGATGCTCCGTGGCACGCTTCCCCACGCCGCCTGGTTCAGCACATAATCCGCGCCTTCGCAAGCCTTCATACAGGTATCCAAATCCCGGATATCGCCTTTGACAAACGTATAGTTTTCCCTATCCGCAAGCAAGTCTACATTTTCCTGTTTCCCGGTAGAAAGGTTGTCCAGACAGCGCACCCGGTATCCCATATCCGTCAACGCCTCGCATAAATTGGAACCGATAAATCCTGCGCCACCCGTCACCAGAAAAAGGCTGTCTTTGTCAAATTTCAGTTCTTGATAACCCATTTTTCCGCCTCCGTAATCCTACAATCTCCAATACAGATAGTCTTCTGATGCATAGGTCTCTCTGTCGAACAGCCCCTTCAAATCCATCAAGATTTTCCTGCTGTTTCCAACCCGGTAAAGGCTGTCGATTTTATCCCTGCCAAGCTCCAGAAACTGCTTATGCGCCACTGCGATGACTACCGCGTCCATATCCTTTACATCTTCCATGCTGCCAAAAGCAATGCCGTAAAGCTGCTTTGCTTCCGCTGCGTCCGCAGCCGGATCCACCACAAGCGGCTGGATACCGTATTCCCCTAATTCATGATAAATATCGATGACTTTCGTATTCCTCGTATCCGGGCAGTTTTCTTTAAAGGTAAAGCCCAGAATCGCCACATTCGCCCTTTTTACCGGGACGTCCGTCTTAATCAGGTTTTTCACCAGACTTTCCGCCACATATTTGCCCATCTCGTCGTTAATCCGGCGTCCGGCAAGAATGATACGGGAATGATAGCCCAGCTCCTCCGACTTATAAGTCAGATAATAGGGGTCTACGCCGATACAGTGTCCGCCTACCAGCCCAGGCATAAACGGCAGGAAATTCCATTTCGTACCCGCGGCCTCAAGGACTGCCTTGGTATCGATGCCCATCTTATGAAAAATGATAGACAGTTCATTCATAAACGCAATATTGATATCTCTCTGGCTGTTCTCAATGACTTTGGCAGCTTCCGCGACTTTAATGGATTCTGCGCGGTAAACGCCAGCCTCCACTACCAGCTCATAGACTTTTGCCACAAGTTCCAGCGTCTCCTCGTCCATACCGGATACAATCTTGGTAATGGTTTCCAGCCTATGTACCTTGTCGCCCGGATTGATTCGCTCTGGTGAATAACCGATTTTAAAATCCACGCCGCAGCGCAGTCCCGACTCTTTCTCCAGAATCGGCACACAGATATCCTCCGTAACGCCCGGATAAACTGTTGACTCAAATACAACTACCGAGCCTTTCGTCAGATTCTGTCCCAGAATACGGCTTGCCCCTTCCACCGGCGATAAATCCGGCGTATGGTCCGGTTTCACCGGCGTTGGAACCGCCACGATATGGAATTTTGCTTCCCGCAGCTTAGAGGCGTCCGCTGTAAATTCCACACTCGTTTCCCGTATCACATCATTCCCAACCTCTTTGGTAGGGTCTACGCCGCTTTGATAAAGCGCAATCTTTTTTTCGTTCAAGTCAAAACCGACTACCTTAATCTTTTTGGCAAAAGCTACCGCAATCGGCATTCCTACATATCCAAGCCCCACAAGGGAAAGTTTCTCTTCACCCCGTACAATCTTTTCATACAAGTCCATTTTGATTCCTCCTTCTGCAATCTATCCCAGGATGCCGCGCGCTTCTTCCATATAAGCCTTCGTCACCAGCTTCCTGTCAAATTCCCGCTCCATCTTCTTTCTCGCTTCCCGTCCCATCTCGCAGCGTTTCTCATAGGGCAGCTTTAGAAATTTTTCCATCGCGAGAATCAGTTCGTCCGCCTTACCGGGCGTAAAGCCAAAACCGGTCTTTCCTTCCTCAAAGGCTTCCCTGCACCCGCTGATAGAAGAGGCAATCACCACTCTTCCGGTTGCCGCCGCCTCAATCAATGCATTGGACATACCCTCATGAAAGGAAGCGATAACAACGGCGTCCGCTTCTTTTAGGAAAGGGTGCACCTGGGTATGGAAGCCCAACTGCCGTATGACGCCCTCGCCCTCTAGTCTGTCCAATAGTTCCTGATAATCTTCGTCGCAGTACCCCAGAATATCGAAAAATACCTTATCGCTATGGAGCTTTTGCGCCGCTTCCAGAAATTCCAGAATCCCCCGCTCTTTCATGACACGCCCGACGAAGAGAAAATGCGTTTCCCCTTCTTCCGGGTAGGGCTCATAAAAGTGCTTGTCCAGATTCACGCCGGAGCCCATGACCATTTTTTCCTTTTTCCCCCGGATGCCAAACCCGCGGAAAATATCTCTGTTTTCCTCATTCTGAAAAAAGACGCATTCCGCCTTCTTCAACCCTGCGCGGTACATACGGATAATCAACTGCAGCAAAATGCCCGTCCTGTCAAAAGCGCCGCCCAGTCCGGTAATCGTCGCCATATAGGGGATTTTCATCCTACCCGCGCAGAATCCGCCGTAAATATTGGGTTTAATGGTATAGGTCAGCACCATATCCGGCTGTAGTTCTTTCATTATCTTATGATAAGTCCGATATAATTTCAAGTCCTCTAGCGGATTGATTCCCCTCCGGTTGATAGGCGTTTGAATCACCTGACAGCCTTCTTTTGTCAATTCCGGCACTTTCAGTTCATCAGGCAGACTGACAAAGACCTGATGCTTTTCCAAAAGCGCCTCAACAAATTCATTCCTAAAATCAAATAGTCCCCCAGAGGAATTAGCTAAAATCAATACTCTTGCCATTCTATTTTGCGACCTCGTACACATCTAAAATATTTTCAATCTTTCTTCCATATGCATTTTCCGTTACCGCTTCTTGTCCGTACAATCCATCTGCATTGTCAAAATAAATGCTTTTCATGCCCAACTGTCTCGGAGCCTGAAAATCCTTGCCCGGATTATCGCCGACATATACCATTTCCGAATACGGAAGCCGCCAGCGTCCCTGCATAATCCGAAAGGCAATATCATTGGGTTTGCGAAACTGCTCGCCGCCAATCTCATCCGTGATGATAATGTCCTCCACCAGATTATCCAGACCCAGCGCCGCTATTTTATTTTTCTGACCGCTTATTCTTCCGTCCGTAATAATACCAACTCTGATTCCTGCCGCTTTCAACCTCTGTATCAGATTGGAAACACCTTGATAAAGTGTAAGTTCCGGCATATGCTCCCGGTATATTTCCAGGCATTTCGGTTTCTTATCCAGACAGCCTGATTCACGCAAAAGCTCATCAATCGCGTTTTTCCCTTCCAGGAAATGCTCCCATAACCGGTCTTCCGCCGCTTCGTCGTCCAAATACTTTGCAACTGCATGATATCCGCTGCGTATATATTGTTTTTCGGAATATAAGGTATCATCCAGATCAAAGATAACACCTTTCACATTCCATGCGCCATCCTCCCTATCCCAAGGACGCCCGCTTTCAGAATCAATACAGACGCTTTGGTCAAAACGGCTGTAAACGGCGCCATCCCAGATATGCTCCGTCTGATAACCAATCTTTTCTCCCCGTAACAGTCTTATAAGCATTTGCGGGGAATCCGCTCCGGCCTTCATGCTAAGCGGCGCGCCTCCGCCATATCGTGGATTGATTTCTATATAATAATCCTCTCCGGTTTCGTTTTGCCGGATAAGCTGAACCGTTATCGGTCCACAGGGTTTAAACTTATCGATTAACCGTCCGGACTCTTCTATTATCTTTTCATCCAGATCAATCTTCGTCTTTAAAACTTCGCCGGCGCGAACCGCCAGCCTTATTCTCGGTATGATAAAAATTGGATTTCCTTCAAAATCACAAAAAATATCAACCGTGTACTCCGTTCCTTCAATAAAAGGCTGAATGATATAATCTCCTATTTTTTCCGCATAAACGGCAAGTTCCGATTCCTGCTCAACCTTAAACGCATTTATACTGCTGCTTCCGTCTTTCGGCTTGATAAAACACGGAAAAGATCCCGTATATTTTTGATAGTCATTGACCGGCTTTGGCGCTTTCAGTCCGCAGGAAATAAAAAAATCAGATGTATAATTTTTATCACGGCAAACAGCAATCTTATCCCGGCTGCTTATCAAAACCTTGGTTCCCGCCGCCTGAAACCGCTCTGCATGAGCCGCAAGGACTAACAAATCCGTATCGATTGTAGGCACTATCAGGTCAATCTTATCCTTCTGGCAGATATCCAATAACTGAGGAATATAATCTGCATCCGTCATAGCGCATATTTTTCGCGTTTCATCGCAAAAAGCAAGTGCAGGCGCCGTCCCCGCCATATCCGCACTATAGATTTTCAAATGAACCTGTAAATACTGCGCCGCCTGCCGGAATGCCTGAAGCAATTCCACACGTCTGCCAACGCCGGTAAATAGGATACGAATATTTTCCATATTAGTTCCCCCAAAACTCTTCCATCGTTGCATTATTTTCGCTGTTTATGCCTTCTCTTTTCACTACCGCCCGTAAGGTTCCCAGCAAAATATGAATGTCCAACGCCAAAGAAATATTTTTTACATATTGTACATCATATGCAAACTTCTCTTCCCAGGTAATGGCATTCCGCCCATTAATCTGAGCCAGCCCGGTAAGCCCCGGCCGTACATCATGCCTGTGTTTCTGAAATTCATTATATCTCGGAAGATATCGCACCAACAAAGGACGCGGTCCGATAATACTCATATCGCCCTTTAAAATATTAAAAAGTTCCGGCAGCTCATCTAAACTCGTAGAACGCAGTAAGGAACCAAATCTCGTCAGCCTTTTTTCATCTGGCAGCAAGTTCCCATTTTCATCCTTTTCGTCCGTCATCGTCCGAAATTTGCAAAGCGTAAATATCTTTTCATCCTTGCCCGGACGTTCCTGTTTAAATAAAACCGGACTACCCAGCCTGACTCTCACCAGAACCGACAAAATAAGCAAAACCGGGCTTAAAATGATAATTGCGCATAAGGATAGCAGCAAATCCAATATTCTCTTACCGTATTTTGCATATATCATATTGCTTTTATCCTTTCTTCTTAGGACATTTTTCAGCTTCTGCCAAAACATCCCCTGACAATTCCGATAATAAGTTCCATATCTTCCAGTGTATTCTTGATATCGCTGGGCAGACACAGCCCCCTTGCAAAAATATCGCTGCCCACACTGCTGCCATCTTCCTTATGCGGAATAAAATCACAATCCGCAAAAACCGGCTGTTCATGCATCGGCTTCCAAATCGGTCTGGACTCGATATTTTCTGCTGCAAGAGCGTCCATAATCTGATTGGGATTTACTTTACACTCCGGCGCAATCGTTATGCAGGACAGCCAGTTATTCGCATCACCGTCCGGGTTCATCGGATTCATGGCTATCTCCGGGATATCCGCAAAAGCTTCCTTGTACTGCCTATAAATCGCCTGTTTCCTGGCTTTATGCTCTTCCAGATACCATAACTGTCCTCTGCCCATCCCTGCAAGAATATTACTCATTCTATAATTATACCCAATCTGGGAATGTTGATAATGTCTCGCCGGGTCTCTTGCCTGTGTCGCCAGAAAAAGCGCTTTCTTCACCGCTGCCTCTTCTTTTGCCACCAGCATACCGCCGCCGGAAGTCGTAATGATTTTATTGCCGTTAAAAGAGTAGATGCCGAATCTTCCGATAGTCCCGGTATGTCTGCCCTTATAGGTACTGCCGAGAGACTCCGCCGAATCCTCAATCAAAGGCGTATCATGCTCTTTACAGATTGCGGCAATCTCATCTATTTTCGCGGGCGTACCATAGAGATACGCGCAGATAACCGCCTTCGGCTTAGGATATTTCCCAAAAGCTTTCCGAAGCGCCTGCGGCGACATATTCCAGGTATCCGGCTCTGCATCGATAAACACCGGCGTCGCATTCTCATAAACAATCGGATTACAGGTGGCGGAAAACGTCAAATCTGACGAAAACACAATATCGCCAGCCCCTACATCCAGCAGCTTCAAAGCAAGGTGGATTGCCGCCGTCCCCGTACTCAGGGCTACCGCATAGGACGCTTTCGTATAAGCTGTCATTTCCCTCTCAAAGGCATCTACATTCGGTCCCAATGGCGCCACCCAGTTTGTGTCGAATGCTTCTTTGATAAACTCCTGCTCCTTGTCATGCATGGTAGGAGAGGATAGGTAAATTCGTTTTCGATTCATGGTTTTATCCCCTTTTGAAATTTATTGTTTCCCTTTTACTCCTCATAATGATAAGTCGGCACAATCCTCCGAATCAACGGCCGGATATCCGAGCTCTCAATCATACACTCATCCTTCAACTGTTTCAACTGTGTAAAAAACTCCTGCTCATCCAGCTCTATCGGTTTTCCAATATGAATCATGCGGTTCGCCGTATTCTTCATTCCCTCTTCTTCCATCAACAGCTCTTCATACAATTTCTCGCCTGGACGCAGACCTGTAAATTCTATTTTAATGTCCTCGCCCACCCGGTAGCCGGATAGACGAATCAGATTTTCCGCTAATGTTAAAATTTTAACAGGCTCCCCCATATCCAACACAAAGATTTCGCCGCCCTTGGCGTAAGCCCCCGCCTGTAATACCAAAGACACCGCTTCCGGGATGGTCATAAAATAGCGGATAATCTCTGGATGGGTCACGGTCACGGGACCGCCCTGGGCAATCTGTTTACGGAAGAGCGGAATCACGCTTCCGTTGCTGCCAAGCACGTTTCCAAAACGCACCGCCACAAACTCGGTGTCATAATGTTTATTAAACGTCTGGATAATCATCTCGCAGATTCGTTTGCTCGCTCCCATAATATTCGTGGGGTTGACCGCCTTATCCGTAGATATCATGACAAACCTTTTTACACCGCTCATGGCCGCCGCCTGCGCGGTCTTGAAAGTTCCGAACACATTGTTCTTAATCGCTTCCGTAGGACTCTCTTCCATCAACGGCACATGCTTATGCGCCGCCGCATGATATACGATATCCGGGCAGTACCGGGTAAAAATCCAGTTCATACGGTTCGTATTGCGCACGGACGCAATAAGTACCACCAGATTCAAATCAGGATATTTCGTCTTCAATTCCTGCTGCACGTCATATACAGTATTTTCATAAATATCCAGAATAATCAGACGTTTCGGTCTATGCTGCGCAATCTGTCTGCAAAGCTCGCTTCCAATGGAACCGCCGCCGCCCGTTACCAGCACGGTTTTGCCCTGCACATAAGCAAGAATAGATTCCATGTCCACGCTAACTGGCTCTCTTCCCAGCAAATCTTCCACTTCCACATCCCGCAGTTTGCTGACGCTGACTTCACCGTTTACAAGCTGATATATTCCCGGCAGGGAACGCAGCTTGCAATTCGTATCCTTACAGATTTCCAGGATATTCCTAATCTCGCTCCTGGAAGCGGACGGCATCGCCACAATGATTTCGTCCACATCGTAAACGTCCGCGCACTCGACAATCTTATCCCTGCCGCCTGCGACTTTGATGCCCTGAATATAGCGTCCCCATTTTCCTTTATCATCATCGATGATACATTTGATAACCATCGTGGAAAAATTGCTGTTTACGATTTCTTTGATAATGGAGTTGCCCGCCTCACCGGCGCCGATGACCATAACGCCGATTTCGTTTTTCTTATTCTGCTGCTTATGTTTCAGTCCCCTGAAAAAACGATAGGAAAACCGGCTTACAAAAATACAGCTAATCAGCAGGAACATATAGAGAAAATAATAGCTTTTGGGCACCGCCTGTTCCGTCACTTTAAAAAACTGAATCCCAATCCCGTTTACGACAGTTGCCAGAACACAGGAAACAACAATATTCTGTAATTCCGTCTCTCCTGCAAACGCCCACAGGCTGCTGTATAAATGAAAAAAGTAAAATATCAGCAGCGTCACCAGGATATTGATGGGCAGATAGCGTTCAATCGGGCGGATAAAAAACGACGGCATCTCGCCCAGATCCAGCTCATAACGGATTAAAAGCGCGAAATAACTGGCGATAATCACACTGATGATATCATAGATAATCAGCGCGGTTCTTCGATATAATAATTTTACATTAAAGGGTTTTCGCTTCTGTTTCATTTCCATACCTCTTGTCCGCTTCCGCGTCGATGAAAAGCGGCGCCAACGTTAATAGTAAGCAAAATGCAATCGGATGGCACGGATGAAAAATCCACTCCGTCAATCCCGCTACCGCAAATGCCAGCAATAAGGCAAGCGGAAGGATACTGCATGACCTATCATCCTTATGCTTTCTGTAATAAGTAAGCGCGCGCACCAGCGTACATATGCCAAACAGGACAAACACGATTCCTACGGGAATCCCATGATCATACGCCGTCTGTAAATAAATATTGTGGGCATGGACGACCAGCCTTCCATCCGGCAGTGTAATGCCCATTTCCTCATGCCCTGTCATATTCAAATTATTGAAATATAATGCAAAAATTTCCAATCTTCCGTTTGTATAAGCTTCCGCATCGCTTTCATGCTGCGCTTCTTCTTCGGATAATTCCGCTGACGCCACTAAGATTCCTTCGCCCGATGGCTCTACCGAAGCTGTCAGGATTTCCTTCCCCGATAATGCCGACGACGCCACCAATATTTCTTCATCCGGCAACTCTACCGACGCTACCAGCATTTCTGCGCCGGCTTTTTTACCCTCATCCTGCGCATAATCAAAGGATTTAATACATTTTTCCTCTGGAATGCCCAGCACTTTCATCTCAAAGACCTGCAAAAACCGGCGGATGGTAATATAGTATTTGGAGTCCAAATCCCTTCCATGCACAATCTCGCTTGGAAGTTCCTCTATTTCCATTGTTTCCGGCTGCGCCACGACGGCTGGAACGATGCGCTGCGCCGTAAAAACCGCCGTAAAACACAATATCACCGTCAAAAATAACATTCCCACAAACCGCCCGAATGCCCACATAGGACGGCGCATTCCAAAGCAGACAATCGGAATCACAAACACCGCCATCACCGCCATGGCAAGATAGCCTGTCCGGGACAAGGTAAAAATAAGGTAGACGACGGCAACTCCAAAGACAGTCAGCTCTTTCCAGATATGGGAAAGCGCAGGTTCTTTCCGGTAAACGTCCAGCAATTTCGCCAGCGCCGCGCAGACCACCAATAACAGGTAGACCGCTGAGACCGTCACCGTATGGAAGATGAACGGATAACGGGTGTAAATGAAAAACATATAGGGTCTATGCAGCAGACAATAGCCGACCATGACAAGGAAATGCAGCAAAATGCCGTTACAGATATTCCTAAGAAGCCCCGCCTTCTTATCCCATACTGCCATCCGTATATAATATAAGGTAAAAGCGCACACCAGATAAACCGGCCACCCTCTCGTATTCCGAAACAGAACAAGCAGTGCAAAAAAGACTGCCAGCACGCCCCCATACCACAGACAACTGTTTTTCCGATAGAGACGCAGCACGCCCCTGCGGATAAAAATCAAAATCGTATTGAGTATCACCACGCCGGACACAATCGCGGCGCACACGCCAAGCCATACTACCCGCACTTCTTCTTCTGTCCGTGCTGCAGTTACATGCTCTCTATAATAAATGACGCCCCAAACTGCCGCAATCACAAGATAGAGCAGATTGGCGGGATGAAAAATCTCTTTTTTCCGATAGGTCACAATCACCGCCAGCCCAAACCAAATCAGCATTTCCCGGTACGCAATCATATGATGCAGCTCATAGAGACCGTTCATATAGTGCACGCCCGCCTGAATGGCACAGGCGAAAAAGACTGCCTGCAGATAGTCCTGCCACCGCTCACGCAGGATGGACAATCCCATATCGTGGCTTTTAAGACTCCGTTTATGCCTAAGCCCATAAAGCAGGATGCCCGCCGTCGCCAGAATGCCGATTTCCATAAACAGATTATTTTCCACTTCCTTAGAAAATAATTGCAGCGGCCAGATTGCTGCCATACATAGAAGCGCGGCAATGATGATTAAAGGCGTTGCGACCTTTTTCCATACCATTTCTACCGTCAGCAGCCGGTTCCGCTGCGGATACTTTGCATAGTAACGCTTCGCAGCTATAGAAACCAGAAATCCGAACAGCACAAGCAGGACATCACACAGCAGTGTTTTGCCCTTTCGTAGTGGAATCCTGTAACGATACTCCGTGATGATATTGTGCTCCGTATCCTCTACGTCGCCGTAGAACAGTGTCCCGTTATAAATTGTCCCAGAAGATGCGGTATCTTCATACGCTACATAAAAGTCCGTGGAAATCCCCTGGATTAGATAATAATACTCTCTTCCAACTTCCGTGGGCTGATTGACCTGTATCGTACAAAAGCCCGGCATTTCTTCCATCTCATCCGTGGAAATGACCTGATCCATCAAAACCTGCAAAGAAGCGTCATATAAAACAAAGCGAAACTCTTCTCCTGCGGATTCATTTAACAGATACACACTCACCTTCTGCAAATAATCATACTGCGCAACAAACATCTGCATAACCGTATAATCGTCCGCAATCGCCTCAGACTGCATTGCCATCTGCCGGTTACTGCCGGACACTACAGTCTCCTTCACAAGCCGAAGCGGCCACAAGGTAATGACGATACAGAAAATGAGAATCCAGACCGTTCCACAAATCGCCTGATATCTATTGATAATTTTATCCATGTTACTATAGACACTTTCCTGCTACTATGCAATATAACCGTCTTTCTATCCACGGAAATCAATTTTCTCAATACCTACATGCTGACTAAAAATTGATTTCCGCGCTTTCCATCAGCAAATATCAACATAGTATAGCATAATTGGCTTTATTTTACAACTCACCCGTCATTTTGCCGGGAAAATTTCTCTTCTTCTAACATCACCGCCGCAAAGAGAGGCAGTCCAAACCAGAAAATCAGCACATACCGGGGCAGATAGGTGGGTCCTAGAATCACGGTCAGCCAGATAAGCAGCACCATGCAGCAGGGCGCCAGAATAGGATACTTCTTCCGGTAAAGCAGATAACTACATACAAAGGCGAAACACCAGAACAGACAGCCCGGCGAATAGAGCATCGAGATAATCGGAATTTTTTCCTGCTCCAGCTCCAGCGACAGGCGTCTATACGCCTCATCCAGCCAGGGAATCTTACTATCCCGGACGCCGGGCAGCTCCACCTCATAGCCAAAATAGGAGCTGTCCTGATAGGTAAACGTAAAGACCGTATTGCCCGAATACACGTCTATCACCGTATCGGGATACCAGAACCCGTAAGAGTTCATCAGCCAGGCATTCACATAGGATAACGGCTTGCGCAGCCCGATTTTCAGCCACAGCCCCAGATATTTGGAGCGGTCTTTCCGGTACGCATCATTCTGAAAATGATATTTTACCGGGTCGGACAGCTTGGGATTATAGAGGATCAGAGCCTCTTCCGGCAAAATTTCATGCAGCGTGGCAACATCTTCCGGGGTAAACGCTTCCGGGTTAAATTTATAAGTTCTTGCAAGCTGCTGAATCGGCACGGTCAGGATTTCCTGATTTTCCGCATTCTGCGCATGAAATACTGCCGCCAATCCGCCGCTTATCAGAAAATAGGATACGAAAGCCACCGCCAGCAGAACTGCCATTTTCTTAAAATGTTTCCTGTAAATATAAAGCAGAATCAGCGCCATCACAAGGAAAGCATAAATACCGTTTTTACGAAACAGCATCATAATTAGCGCGGTCAGGATAAAAAACGCCATCCGCCTTTTGCTCTGGAAAAACGCCTCTTCCGAAATCCCCATTTCCAGCATGGCTACCAATAATAGCAGCAGCGCCGCCGTAAAAATTGCATCCTTAGCAGAGCACAAGGTAAACATGACCACTACCGGGAAAAAGGCAAAATAAAGAAGCGCCAGAAGCCTTAGTCCCTTCGAGATCTTCTTTTTCCTAAGATATGCCAGCAGATAAGTAAAACACCCCGCCACCAACACCATCTGGATTAACATATAACAGGCGATGCCGAGATTATAAGAATCCGTCAGTTTGTGTACTGCGCAGATAATACCACCTAACATCAACACATGCACCAACGGATGATGGGTCGTAAACGTCCGGGAAGCCACCTGGATATACTCTTCCTGGGCATCATAAACGAAAAAGCCCGGATAAACGGCAAGCAGTACCGGGAGCCAGCAAAGCAACAGGAAAAAAAATGTTAGGACGTTCTCATATTTTTTGGCTTTGACGGGCACTTCCGGGATTTTAATATGCTCGGCAAGCTTTTTTTCCCTCTCTTCCATTTTCCCCAGAACATTGAAAAACTTACGAATTAAAATCGTAAAAAGACAGGTCAGCACCGGTAAGGATATCCAGAGTTTCCAGTCCCTAAAATCCACATTCCCCACACTGTCCAGTCTGACCCCAAACAACATCGCCACTGTAAATAGAAATGACAAAATGCCCGCTATTTTCCAGCCTCTTTTGTCTTTTAAATCAATCGTGTGCAGCGTCAGATTCACCGCATAGTAACATAACAGCCATACCAGAACGGAAAAAATACTGTTGGTAAAACCCAGCGCATTCTCCTTCAGATTCAAAATCTGAGGAAAACAGAGGGTTCCCGCCGTGGCAATCAGAAAACTTATCACATTCAGTTTTATTTTGAATTGAAATCCATACTCATCCATGAACGCACTCTTTCACCACATACTGCGGGGAATTATTCAGGGAAATGTAGATTCTGCCGATATATTCCCCGATAATCCCTAACATCAACATTTGCATACCGCCAAGGAAAACGATTGCGGACATCAGCGAACTAAAACCGATTACCACATTCGGATTCACCAGCTTCTTAATCACTGTATAAATCCCATATAAAAACCCTGAACACGCCACAAAACCGCCTATTGCAGTAGTAATTCTGAGCGGTTTGATGCTAAATGCCGTAAACCCGTTAAACCACAAGGCAAGCAGCTTCCCAACGGTATAACCGGAAGCGCCCTGTTCTCTTTCCCGATGATGGACGTCCACATTGACGATATTTTTCGTCGCACGCAGCACCAGCCCAATGACATAAGGATAAGGATTCGTATAGCGTATCATCTCATCAATGATAAAACGTTTCGCGGCAAAATAACTGGACAGATATAATGCCTTCGGTTTTCCCAGCATAACCCTCGTCATCAGCTCGTTTACTTTACTGCCAAAATTCCGAAATGCGGAATGCTGCTTATGGGCATACCTGGCATAGACCACGTCAGCGCCTTTTTCCAGGGCGTCCAGTAGTTTCCCGACTTCCGCCGCCGGCGTCTGCCCATCATCGTCCAGACAGACGATAATATCCCCGTGTACATAATGGAATCCTGCCATCAACGCCGCATGCTGCCCGAAATTTTTGGCAAGATTGATTCCATAGACCTCTTTTTTCCCTGCACATATTTTCCTGATAACTTCAAAAGTATCATCCGTGGAACCGTCGTTGACCAGAATTATCTCATACGCATATTCCGGCAGTCCTTTCATGGTCGTACTAACCTCTTCTACCACGCTTTCGATTGTCCGCGCCGAATGATAACAAGGTATCACAAAACTAATCGTCTGACTCATTGACTAACCCCCGTTCTTCTCATAGAATACCATGTTTCTGACCACGCCGTCCACTACAACCTCTTCCTGTTTCCCTTCTATCCGCGAAAAACCCGCTTTCTCATAACTTCGTCTGGCGCTGGTATTATCCGCAAACACGCGCAAAAAAACAGATAAAAGTCCCATTTCCCCGAAAGCATACGAAAGGGCAAGCCGCGCTGCCCCGGTTCCGTAACCTTTTCCCACCGCATCATCTTCGCCGATAAAAATGCCGTATTCCGCACGCTTTTTATCCCAGTCAATATCCCTAAAATACACGCTGCCCACGGCGCGATTTCCCGCTTTCTCACAAATCATAAACTGCACCGCGCGCCCGGTCTCGATCTGCGTGTGTATCCAGTGCAGATGCCCTTCCCTTGTAAAAGGCTCCTGATAAATGAAATTGTGCCGGACCCTGTCTTTATTCCGCCAGGCTATAATCTGATCTGTATCCATAAGCTCCATCGGACGCAGGTAGATTTCTTCTGCTTCTGAGCGCAGTGTTGTTTTCTTTTTCTTTCTATCTTCCATAGGTTCTGTTAACTTTTCCTTTTTCTCGCTAGCTTTTCTTCTTTCTGCTAACGGTTTCCTTTCCTGCTAGCTTTTCTTTTTTCTGCTAACGGTTCCTTTTCCTGCTAGCTTTTCTTCTTTCTGCTAATGGTTTCTTTTTCTCATATCCTGTCTTCCACTAGTCGTTACTTTCTGCCGTCTTGTCATATATTCGATAAACCGTATATTTTTGCTCAATAATATCTATCTGCTCTATGCCAACATCTATGCCCTGCTCCGCATAGTAATCTTCCATCCATACCGTACTACTATCCGCCGTCCCCGTTTCCATGATAAAAAAGACGGAATCCATATAGAGCAGCCCCTGTGCTGTCGTTTCGATACCAAACTGCTTTAATTTTTCTCGATAGAGCGGACTTTTACACATCCACCCTCCCATAATATCATAATTTGCCAGAGAATTATCCACATTTTGGAAAATTTTCTGCGAAAATCCCACGGTGGAGTAAACGTCCTCAAAATAAAAGCAATCCGGGTGCGCCCTGCAATAGGTATCGATTGCTTCCTGCCCCTGGTTCGCCGCTTCTCTCGCCCGTTGGTTTTCCAAGACGCCCCGGACGCTGCCCGGAACACGCCATAGGCAGAATGCGCCAAATGAAAGCAAAATGATGGTTCCTATAACGATTTCTTTATCCCGCACAAGACGCATGACAAGCATTCCTGCCAGCAAGGCAAATTCCACCAGATACAGAGAATGGGTAATTCGTTCGGGGTCGCGTCCTTTCATGAGAATATACATCCATAAACAGCTTCTGAAAAGAAAAAGCAGTCCCGGTTTCCAGAGAAAAAACCATTTCCGCAGCCCCTTTTTCGCTGGATTTGTTACGCCTTCCCAGACGCCGCAGACAATCACGCACAGATAGGCCAAAACCACTGGCAGATTATAAGGCATGTCCCCTTGATGCAGCATACGATACACCGATAATTTCCCCTGCTGCCAGAGTTTCCTAAGAAACTCTGTACTGTTGCTCTGTCTGCCTGTAGAGATAACCGCACCGGATTCCCGCTCCGCAACAGAGACAGCTGCATCAGATTCTTGCTCCGCCACTGAGACAGCCGCATCAGATTCCTGCTCCGATGCATAGTCCGCTGCATCAGATTCCTGCTCCGATGCATAGTCCGCTGCGTCAGATTCCCGCTCCGTCGCATAGTCCGCAATCCGCCCCAGGACTTCCTCGTCGATTCCTTCGTCCAGCCCAAAATTATAATTGGCGAGTAACTGCTGCTGCGCATCGCTTATGCCCATAGCCGCAAGCCCGTCCCGATGCTCCCCGCTCGTCAGGATATCATAATGGAAATCATACACTTGCGTCCTCTTCTCAAAAAAGGTCAGAAACGACTTCCACGCCTCATCGCCATAAGCTGCAAAATCAAGCAGTCTGCTTACCAGCATCCCGATTAAAATGCCGCCAATAATCAGTCCGTATTTATAATAATTCTCTTTCTGGAAAAACGCCTTTTCCTCCGCCATGCGAAAAAGCCCCGCCAGTCCTATCAGCGGAAACACAAGCAGAAGCATTTCCGTCCGCAGCTGATACGCCAGCACGACAAGCAATATGGATGGGATATTCTGCCATACAAACGCGCCGGGCGCAAGCCCTTTTTCCGTAGTCAAAAACAGAAAAATCGCCGCCGCGGCAAGCATGGCACAGGTGATAGTATATTGCAGCGCCGCCATGTGAGGAAGCAGAATCCCCCACAAAAACACCGTCGTAAACACAAGGACTCCCGCCTTTGCCAGCCGCCCCGTGCAGATTTTTAACAGACGGACTCCTGCCAGATACAACGCGCCAAACTGGCACAGACATAAAAACAGACCATACCACGGAAAATTCCTGCACAGTCTGTAACATAGGCTGATAAACGCCCCCAGAATATATAACGTCTGCATATTATGTCCGTCGGGAGTCCCGGTATAGACCCCCGCCATAATATCCTTCATCATCATATCGTCATTTAAATCATAATAAAAATCAAAGCAGACGCTCATGATTACGATATTGACCAATATAGTCAATGCCATCAGTATGCAATTTCCATACTTTTTCCAGATTCCCTGAATTTTCATGCGCTACTCTCCGTAAAATGCCCTGACCTTTTCTGCAATATAAGTTGTCTCATCTTCCGTCAGCCGATAGAACAGCGGCAGACGCAGCAGCCTCTCGCTTTCTTTCGTCGTATACTTATCTTCCCCGTGAAAACGCCCAAACTTCTTTCCCGCGGGCGCAGAATGCAGCGGAACATAATGAAATACCGCAAGAATGCCCGCTTCTTTCAAGAACTGAATCAACCTGCCCCTTTCTTCCATATCCTTCGTCTTGATATAAAACATATGGGCATTATGACTGCAATGCTCCGGGATATGGGGCAGCTCGATTTTTCCTTTTTCCGCAAGCGGCGCAAGCAGCTCGTGATATTGATTCCACCGCTCCATCCTCGCCTGGGTGATTTCCTCGGCAAGCTCTAACTGCGCATAAAGATACGCCGCGTTCATATCGCTGGGAAGATAAGACGAACCATAATTCTGCCAGCGGTACTTGTCTACCTGCCCGCGGAAATACTTGCTCCTGTCCGTCCCCTTTTCCCTAAGGATTTCCGCATCTTCGATATACTTTTCATCCCGAATCAGCAAGGCGCCGCCTTCGCCCATACTGAAATTTTTGGTCTCATGAAAACTGAAACAGCCAAACTCCCCGAATGTCCCCAGCGCTTTACCCCGATACGACGCCATAATGCCCTGGGCGGCGTCTTCCACGACCATCAGCCCGTGCCGTTTCGCAATATCCATAATCGTATCCATCTCACAGCCTACGCCCGCATAGTGCACCGGCGCAATCACCTTCGTCCTATCCGTAATGGCATCTTCGATTAATGTCTCGTCAATATTCATCGTATCCGGTCTGATATCCACAAAAACCGCTTTTGCCCCTCGCAGTACGAAAGCGTCCGCCGTCGAAACAAACGTATAAGAAGGCAGAATCACTTCGTCCCCTTCCCGGATATCTGTCAGCAGCGCCGCCAGCTCCGTTGCATGGGTGCAGGATGTGGTCAGCAGACATTTCGCCGTCTTCGTCTGCTGCTTTATCCATTCGCTGCACTTCTTCGTAAATGGACCATCCCCGCAAATTTTCTGATTCTCGATTGCTTCCTTCATATAATCAATTTCTTTCCCCGTATAAGGGGGCACATTAAAATTTATCATGATCTTCTCCGCATTCTGGTTATTTGAATCTGCGTTTGCATTATGAAAAGTGTCTTTTGACAGCTAAACTTATTTTACTATTCTAACATAGACTGCCGGTACTTTGCAATGAAGAATAGCCCTTATGGTAATCGACTTTTCCCTCTTTATATATCTTTATTACATTTTTTAGTTGTTCTGTGGTATACTGTGCTTATATGAATCTGAACAGCAAACGCCTGTGAGGTGTTCCAAGTAGCGAGCGCTGAACAGGCTGTAGCAGAACTTAAAAAATATCTAATCATAGAAAGGAATATTTTTATGAATGTATGTCTTTTAAACGACTCATTTCCGCCTGTCATAGATGGAGTTGCAAACGTCGTAATCAATTATGCGCAGATTATGCAGGATGAGGGGCTTGCGAACGTGGCTGTTGCCACGCCAAAGTATCCTGATGCCGATTATTCATCCTATTCTTATAGGGTAATTCCTTATCAGAGTATTGACACAACCCATCTGGTAGACGGTTATCGTACAGGCAATCCATTTGCCGTTTCTGAGCTGAAAGAGCTTTCTGATTTTGCTCCTGATATTATTCACAGCCATTGTCCGTTTTCCTCTACCGTAATGGCAAGGATGCTCAGATACCGGACAGATGCGCCAATTGTTTTTACTTATCATACAAAATTTGATATTGATATTGCCAGGGCGGTCAAGGCTAAATTTCTGCAAAAGGAAGCTGCTAAAACGATTGTGGAGAATATTGCGTCATGTGATGAAATATGGGTTGTCAGCAAGGGCGCAGGCGAGAATCTGAAATCTTTAGGTTATGAGGGGGACTACAGGGTTGTCCATAACGGCGTCGATTTTGACAAAGGCCGTGTTGATGCAGAGACGGTTGCCAGAGTGACAAAGAATTTCGACCTTCCATCAAATCTGCCAGTATTTATGTTTGTCGGGCGCATTGTAAAATATAAAGGCATACCGCTTATCTTAGAAGCTCTGTCAAAATTAAATCAAGATAGTATTGATTTTCGTTTTGTCTGTATTGGAAGCGGTCCCGATGAAGATGAAATTAAGGATATGGCAGCGAAACTTTTAAAACCTGAACAAGTCATTTTTACAGGTGCAATTTATGACAGGAATATCCTTCGGGCATGGAATACGCGTGCAGACCTCTTTTTGTTTCCCTCAACCTATGATACCAACGGGATTGTGGTCAGGGAGGCGGCAGCATGCGGTCTTGCCAGCGTTCTTATCAGGGAAAGCTGTGCGGCAGAAGGAATTACGGATGGCAGGAACGGATTTTTAATTGAGGAAAATGCAGATTCTATGTATGAATTGTTAAAGCGCGTGCATCAGGATTTTGATTATATGACAAATGTAGGCACACATGCCATGGATGAAATCTATATCTCGTGGAAAGATAGTGTACATGCCGCCTACGAACGGTATCAAGAGCTGATTGAGGCAAAAAAGAGCGGTAAACTGGTTCTGAATCATCATGCCATCACAAATGCGGCTTTGTCATTCCATGAAGAGTTTTTAAATAAATATGAAAAACTTCAGACGCAGATTGAGCGTTTTAATAATGAAATATCCCTGACTGAACAAAAATTTGATCAGATAAAAGAGAATCTCAAGGAAAATCTGGATATCCACAAGATTGTGAAAAAATAATAGATACTAACTGTTTAAAAGCCTATGAAAGTATATTGGGGATACGCTAATGAAAAATGAATGGTATAAAAGTATGTCATTTTATCAAATTTGGATTCGCAGTTTCTACGATGGAAATGGTGACGGTATTGGCGACCTGTATGGTGTGTATGAAAAATTAGAGTACATAAAATCGCTTCATGTAGATGGTATCTGGTTTTCACCGCTATATCCGTCGCCCAATGCTGATTTTGGATATGATATATCAGATTACAGAAATATCCATACCGACTATGGCGACCTTGAACAGTTTCAGAAGGTACTTAACAGGGCACATGAGCTTGGTATGAAGGTAATCATGGATTTAGTCATCAACCATACATCTGACGAGCACCCGTGGTTTATCGAGAGCAGAAAGAGTCGCAATAATCCTTACAGCGACTATTACATATGGCGGGATGCAAAAAATGGCAGGCTTCCTAATAACTGGGACAGTCTTTTCGAGGGAAAGGCATGGGAATACTGTCCCGAAAGAGAACAGTATTATCTTCACATCTTTGCCAGAAAACAGCCTGACTTGAATATGGATAATCCCAAAGTACGCCAGGAAGTCAAGGATATTATGCGCTTCTGGCTGGATATGGGGGTAGATGGCTTCCGCGAAGATGTTATCACATTTATCTCTAAAGCGAAAAATCTGCCGAATGGTCTGCCTTTTATTCCGGCAGCAAACGGGATGCCTTACTACAAAGACGGACCCCATATTCAGGAATATTTGTCAGAGTTTCGAGAGGTGTGCGAGGAGTACGATTGTTTTCAATTGGGTGAAGGCCCTATGACTACTACAAAATCCGCGCTCTCGTATATGAATGGGAAAGATAAGGTGCTTGACCTTATGTTTCACTTTGATCATATGATGGCAGACTGTCTATTTACAGAGTATATCCAGCGCCCGTTTAAGTTAACAAGATTAAAGCGGGCGTTTGGAAAATGGCAGAAGGAGTTAAACGGAAAGGCATGGAACACGCTGTATCTTGAAAATCACGACCATCCAAGAGTCATCAGCCGGTATGGAAGCGAGAAATTCCATAGGGAAAGCGGCACTATGCTTGCAGTATGTTATCTTTTCCAACAGGGGACGCCCTTTGTCTATCAGGGACAGGAAATCGGTATGACCAATATACGACTGGATTCCATTGACAAATATATGGATGTGTCTTCAAAAAATAATTATCATAGTTTTCATTTAAAGGATTCCGTCGCAAAACGTCTTGCGCGTATTCATGCTTCCAGCAGGGATTCTTCGCGTACCCCTATGCAGTGGGATTCCTCAGAAAACGCAGGATTTACTACTGGAACCCCGTGGTTTTATATCAACCCAAATTACCATAAAATCAATGTTGCCGATGAGGAAAAAGACCCTCAAAGTATCCTGAATTTTTACCGCAAATGTCTGGAATATAGAAAAAAGAGCGAGGCAGCGCTTTGGGGTGATTATTCTGAATATTATAAATATAGTGAGCGAATTTTCGTATATCGAAGAAGCTATCAAAACAAGCGCCTGCTCATTGTATGTTCTTTTAGTCCGCATAAATTGA
>JAMPHJ010000090.1 GCA_023663465.1 Muribaculaceae bacterium
ATTTCTATCTGCCCTGCCGCCTCAATATCTACATGCTGCCTGAAAATTGATTTCCCTGTTTAGCAGCACATTTCCATAGACTATTTGAAGCTGCCGTGATAGAATTTCCTAGAAAGTGGTAAAATAAGGCAAAGGACGGCAAAATAAAACATGGATATGCAGATGAACATTATGCTTGTGGAAGATGATGAGATATTGGTTGAACAGATTGCTCTTTTCTTAAAAAAGTGGGGATACGCCACGATGGCGGTGCGGGAGTTTGATGACGTTTTGTCTGTATTCCAGAAGCACTGTCCCCATCTGGTGCTGATGGATGTGAATCTTCCTTTTTATGATGGGTTTTATTGGTGCAGGAAAATCCGTGAGATTTCGCAGGTGCCGGTGATTTATATTAGCAGCAGGAATGACGATAACGATAAGATTATGGGGATTGTGCAGGGCGGCGATGATTATGTAGAAAAGCCCTTTCGGCTAGAAGTTTTGAAAGCGAAGATAGAGGCAATTCTCAGGCGGACGTATCAGTACCGGGTAAAAGAAAGGACGTATATCCGTCCGGATTGTTATTTTGGGCAGGGGGCGGATTCGCTTTTCTTACATGGACAGGAAGTGCCGTTAACCAAATCGGAAAAGCGGATTATGGAAAGGTTATTGGAATCCAGACCGGATATTGTGTCAAGAGAAGATTTAATGATGGCACTATGGGGCATGGACGAATTTGTATCGGATGGGACATTGACTACATTAGTCAGTAGACTTAGAAGCAAGCTTTCATCCTGCTGTGGGGAAGATATTATTAAGACGAAGAAAGGGTACGGGTATTATATCGAATGAGTTATTTCAAAAAACGCTGGGCGGTTATTCTGATGATACTTTTGCCGTCGGTGGCATATAACCTTTATTTTCTGTTTTTGCTGCCAGAAGTCCGACTGTTTTATCTGCTTTATCTGGATTTTTTGGTTGTCTTTCTATTAGTGCTTTCTCTGGGAATCGACGTAGTGCGATATCGGAAAAGGATGCGTAAAAAGAAAGAACTGCTGCAGCAGAAATATGTTATTTACCGGGAGTTTGAAGGGGAAGACATAGAAATTGCGGCGCATGATACCGCCGTGCTAGAACAGGAGCTGCAAGAGCAGTTTGCCACAAACGGTGACTTACAGGATTATATTGCCAAGTGGTGTCATGAAATCAAACTTCCACTGACCGCCGCTTTGGTAATGGCGGAAAAAATAGAAGAGCCTTCTTTGAAGCGTTCCATGCAGGAGCAGCTGGAGCGGATGAATTTGCAGCTGCGCTCCGCGCTTCTTGGCGCGAAGGTACAGAGCAGCCTATTTGATCTGCAGATTCGTGAGACAAGCCTTTTGGCATGTGTGAAAAAGTCGATTCATAACAATCAGTTTTTTCTCATAGGCAGGCATTTCACAATGCAGGTGCAGGTTGAAAATATTTCTATTTATACCGATCCGTCCTGGCTGACTTATGTATTGGATCAACTGATGAATAATGCCGTCAAATATGCCGGGGAAAATCCGGTGTTACACATCTACAGCCGGAAGGAAAAAGAAAGCATACGGCTGTATGTGGAAGATAATGGATGCGGTATTTTGGAAAGCGATATCCGGCGGATTTTTGAGAAAGGCTATACGGGGAGCAGTTATCACGACGGACAGTACAAGTCTACAGGCATGGGGCTTTATCTGGTGTCTGTTATTTTAGGGCGGTTAGGACATGCGATTGCAGTAGAAAGCGAATATGAAAAGGGAACAAGGTTTATCCTGACTTTCCAGGACAACCGGGACTATTTCTGTAAGTAGCAATCCGCTTTCTGACAAAAATGTAAGATTTGGCGTTGTTTTGTAAGGAAAATGTAAGGACTCCTGTCATTTGGTTTTGTAGAATGGAGTTGTAAGGAGGAATTACAAAATGAATGCGAAAAAAATAGTAGAAATTAGAAACATGACGAAAGATTACGGAACGAAAGGCTTTCGTACCAAGGTGTTAAAAGGGATTGATTTAACCGTTTATGCGGATGATTTTATTGCCATCATGGGTCCTAGTGGTTCGGGAAAGACAACCCTGTTAAATATTTTATCATCCATCGATAAGCCGACGCAGGGATTTGTCCTGTTAGACGGGAAAGATATCACGAAAATATCCAATCAGGAATTGTCCAAAATACGCAGGGATAAGATTGGTTTTGTCTTTCAGGATTATAATCTGTTAGATACGATGACGCTGCAGGACAATATCGCGCTGCCGCTGTCTTTAAACGGGGTGGCAGGGAAGGTCTGCATGGAAAAGACCAAGGAATTTGCGAAAATGTTTGGTCTGATGGAACATTTAGACAAATATCCCTATCAGTTGTCCGGCGGGCAGAAGCAGAGAGGGGCGGTCTGCCGCGCCCTGATTACGGAGCCGGCAATTCTGTTTGCGGATGAACCGACAGGCGCGCTGGATTCCAAGTCGGGAAGGGATTTGCTGGAATGCTTTAGGGCGGTGAATGAGAGAGGACAAGCGGCGATTCTGATGGTAACGCACGACGCATTCAGCGCATCTTATGCAAAAGACGTCTATATTTTAAGCGACGGCGTCATGCGCTGTAGGTTAAGCAGAGGCAATGATAGAAAGGAATTTTACGACCGTATCATTGAGACCCAGGCTTCTATGGGCGATATTTTGGGAGGTGATTTCTCATGAGTATCGGCGGACTGGCATTTCACAATTTTAAGAGGAGTTTTCGGAATTATGTATCCATGATTCTGTCCTTGGCGTTTACGGTGTTGATTCTATTTAATTTCGCCAATCTGACTTATGCGGAAACCTTTCAGGCGTTAGGGGAAAGAAACAAAGACTATATCGACATCATTATTCAGGTGATTTCAGTGGTGTTGGTATGTTTTATGTTTTTCTTTATCTGGTATGCCATGAATGTATTTCTGACCAAACGGAAAAAGGAAATCGGAATCTATATTTTTATGGGTCTGACCAATCAGCGGATTGCCAGACTTTATATGCTGGAAATTGTGATGACGGGGATGGTGTCTTTGCTGCTTGGGCTTTTCCTTGGCGTGGTTACGACCCAGCTTTTCCAGATGATTCTGCTGAAAATTTCCGAGGTCAGCGTGGAATTGTCGTTTCGGCTTACCTGGCAGCCGATTGTCCTTACTGTCGTGGTATATATCGTCGTTTATACGGTTTTTGTGGTGAAAGGCTATGTCAATATCGTAAGAAGCAGCGTGTTAGAGATGATATCCGCAGCAAGAACCGGGGAATATGTGAAAACAAATCAGTTTATCCTGTTTCTAAAGGCTGTGCTTGGCATCGGCGTTTTGTCCTATGGTTATTATCTTTCGGGGAAAAGCGATATTAACGGGCTTTTACTTACCACGATTCTGGTTATTGTGGGCACTTATCTGATTTTTGGCGGCTTTCTGCCGATTCTGTTTCAGCAGCTGGCAAAAAGGAAACGCTTTTTATATAAAAACGAGCGGACGCTCTGGATGAATAATGTGATTTTCAGGATGCGGAAAAATTATCGGACGTATGCGATTACCTGTGTGCTGCTGACTTGTTCTATTGTCGCCATTGCCGCGGCTTTTTCGCAGAAAGCCAGGTATGACAAAATGATTGATTTCATGAATACCTATACATTCCAGATTATCAGTAACAGGGCGGATTTGGAAGAAGAAGTGACGGCATTGATTGAGAAAGATAATGAAATTGTATACCATACGACGATTCCGTTCTTCGGCATGGAAGGGAGCTGTTTTTCCAATGGATACGGCTATGGCATCTTGGCTTTTTCAGACGTTCAAAAAGTGGCAAAAGAGGCGGGGTTAGAATTTCCCTATGAAAGCCTTGCAGATGACGAGCTGATTGAAGCAAGGAATCTTCCGTTGATGAGTTTTATGCCGGAGGTTACGAATCGGACGGTGGAAATAAATGGAGAGACTTTTCATCTGATAGACGATGTAGGAACACCCTATCTTGGGTATCTGCAGGACGGTCAGAGCTATTATATCGTCAATGATAAGATTTATGAGAAACTGCTTATGTCGAATCCTGGTGGAATACCTTCGCCCTACTATACGCAGATTTATACCTATAATTATCGAATCAAGGATATCCATCATTATCAGGCGTCTATGGATGAGCTGGACAGTATCGTATACAGCGCAGAAGATAGCTATGTGGCGCGGATTGCGGTGAACCCGGACAGTGAGGAGCTTGCATGGATTAAAGTGGAATATTCATTATGTGTGTTCGTCTTTCTGGTATTTGTGCTGGCAAGCGGAAGTATTTTGTTTATGAAACTGTATAACGATGCTTTTGAGGAAAAAGAGCGTTATATCATCTTAAAGAAAATGGGCGCTTCTGAGAAAAGGCTGGGGAAGGCTGCTGCAAGGGAAATCGGAATCGCTTATGGGATGCCGTTTGTATTGATGATGCTTTCCGCCTATTTTGCAGTGCATGCCCTGGAAAAAATAATGTCTTCAAAGTTATTATCAGTTTATATTGTCAGTGTCTTAATTATTCTGGGAATCCTGTTATTATTTTACGGCTTATCCGTTATCTTTTATAAGAAGAATGCGAATGCGGCCTAACCCTGCCGCCCAACGCTCATGACAAAAAAAGTGCGTTTCATGGTACGGCATTAAGCATTTTTCGTGAATGACCCGATAATAATAACAGATACCGGACAATGGATTTTGAAAGTAATCGGCCACGGAGGGGCAGGAAGGAAAGACTGATAAGTAGGTATGAAGATTGCAATCTGTGATGACGAGGACAGAGTCAGGGAAAGCATAAAAATGGTATTGGAAAGCGCTTTTTCCACGGTCTCGCTTAGGGAATTTGCATCCGGGCAGGAGTTGCTTAAAGCAGTGGAACAGGCATATTTGCCGGATATCGTCCTGATGGATATTATGATGGATGGGATGGACGGTATGGAGACGGCGAAAAAACTGCGGAAGTATTCTGATATGATTCTTATTTTTGTAACAGGCATGAAGGAGCAGGTTTTCCAGGCATTTGATGTGGGAGCGTTTCATTATTTATTAAAGCCTGTGGAAGAAGAGAAGCTGATTTCTGTGGTGTCCAAAGCCATTTTAGAGGTGAAGAAAAATAAGGCGTCCGAAAAACATATGCTGATTAAGGCGGCGGGTGTCTATCGAAATATCAATGTGGCTGATATTTTGTATGCGGAAAGTGACGGCAGAAAAGTGGTTCTGCATATGAAGACGGAAGTATTGGAATTTTATGAGAAGATGGAGGAGCTGGAGCAGAAACTAGGCGAAGGGTTTTACCGCTGCCACCGCAGTTATCTGGTGGCGTTGTCAAAAATCAGGGGATATGACAGTACAAGCATTGTTTTAAGCAATGGGGAGCGCATTTATCTGGCGAAAAGAAAGTACAGCGAATTTGTGCGTATCTATTGCAGTTTCTTACAGGAACCTGTCTAAAAGGAAGCGGTTATGATGCAGTTGCTCGATATTCTGGAGTATGGGATAAGAGGCGGCCTTTTCCTGTATTTATGTGAGGATGCGGTTGTCTTGAAGAAAAAATATGCAAAGCAGGGAAAATATTTATTTTTCCTGCTCTTTGTCATTGGAGAATTTTGGCTGAGTCATTCTAAGTGGCTTTCCCTGGTTCTGTATGGGGATGATTTTGCACCGCAGAGAAGCAGTACGAGCATTTTCAAATTGTTGCTGCTGATGGGCTGGTATTTTTTATTGCTGCATCTTTTTTATGAAGGCAGCAGACTGCTGCAATCTTATCTGGTACTGTTATTTGTGACGCTCATGGAGCTGGCGCGGTTTGGCGTGCATGGATTCTGGAGTATGGGACTGGGAGCGTATGTGGACTGGCTGACCGGGCGGGTAATAGAAGAAAGGATATCCTTGGAGCATTTTGAGAGTTTCCTAAGAAGTATGGAGTATGTCTGGGTTTTTAGCCTGACACTTTTCTATACCGGTATTGTGTGGCTGATGATTCGCAGGATTCGTAAATGCTGGCGGACAATCGGGGATATCGGCAGGGAAGGCATCAGTTTTTTAATGCTTTCGCCGGCAGTGGGAATTGCTTTTGATTTGTTCTTGCGATGCCTCTTTTTCACAAGGACGGGACAGCAGATTGATTATATTTATGACAGACACCGGGGAATGTACGCTTTAATCCCGGCGATGTCGCTTCTCTGCCTATTGTCGATTCTATACAGTGTCAAAATCTATGAGGAACTGATGCGGGCGCAGGAGGAAAAAAACAGTCTTCTTTTCTATAAACAGCAGCTCTCGGATATGGCGGGGCATGTGGTGGATATGGAAAGGCTCTATGACAGTATCCGTGGTATGCGGCATGATTTGAATAATTCGATTGCGGATATGGAGCAGCTCTTTCGCATCAGCACGCGGCAGGGAACGCTGAATGGCGCGGTGGAGGCGGAGGCAAAGGACTACCTGCATCATATGAAAGAAGCGCTGGAAGAGTTAACGATGCGCTATAGTACGGGCAATCCGGTCATGGATGTGATTATCAACCGGAAGTGGCAGGAGTGTGAAAAGGCGGGCATCGGCTTTACGAGTGATTTCCTCTATCCTGAGGGGATGGGTGTGGAAGCCTTTGATTTGGGGATTTTAATGAATAACGCATTAGATAATGCGATTGAGGCATGCAAGAAGTGTAAGGAAACAAGAGATGCCAAGATTCGTGTGCATAGCTACCGGAAGCAGGGAATGTTTTTTATTCAGATTGAAAATGATTGCAATAGCGATATGATACTCTATACAGAAGGGGAAGGATTGAAAACGACGAAAGAAGATAGCTGGATGCACGGCATCGGTCTTAACAATATGAAAAATGTGGTGGAGCGTTATTTTGGGACGATGCGCTACGGCGTCAAGGAAGATACCTTTTATGTGCTTATCATGTTACAGGGAACGGAGACGACGGACAATTCATAACAGAAACGAGACGGTTGGTGACACATCTCTTTATTAAAAAAAGGCGCTCCCGATATATTAAGTAAGAACATCACAGAATGTTTGGAAGACATCTCATGAAGAAAACTGAAATGGAGGAGTGGATACTATGAGAGTGACACGCAATTATATGAGCGCTTTGCTTGCCGCTAACAAAAAGACCAGTAGAAAGAGCAGTACAAGGAACCAGTCACAGGTAAACTGGAAGAATCCTTTTGCGAGTGCATCGAATACAAGGTCAAGCAGCAAGACCAACAGTGCGCAGACCAATTATCAGAATATGAAAAACAGCGCAGGGGAAGTGCAGAGCAGTGTTTCCAAGCTGACAGATACCGGAGATAATTCTATTTATGCAAAGGCAGAAGAGAGCGGCGATAAGACCATCGTCACGAAGCAGGTAAAAGAGTTTGTAGAGGATTATAACAGCATGGTGCGCAGCTTAAAAACCAGCGGCAGCAGGGTTGATACCAGTTACTTAAATCAGTTGAATGCCTATGCGGTAATGCATCATAATGCGCTGCAGGCGACAGGCGTTACAAAAAGGGCGGACGGTACGTTGTCGGTGGATGAGAGTACGTTAAATGCAGCAAGCTTAGAACAGCTGCGCTCCACCTGGGGCAGCAGCTCCGGTTTTGCGGCAAAGACGGGAACGATAGCCGGCAGTGTGCAGACGACCGCAGTTTCCGGGATGAATAGTCTGTTAGCCAATTCCTATAGCAATTTATTAAGAAATTTTGGCTCCAGCGGCAGTTTCTTTAATTTCTGGGGATAAAGGGAATAGAAGAAAAAACAATCAGGGTATGTTTAGAAGTTTTTGGAACTTGTAACATACCCTGTTTGTGTATTATAATTGTGTTTCTCGTAGTTTTGTTAATGAGACATTTTTTTAGTATCCTAATTCTATTATCCTTAGTTGGTTATGCTGGTATCTTTAGTTGTTATGTCTATATCCCTAGTGGTTATCCACCTTATCATAGACCGTCAGTACTTCTTTAGAAGGCGCAGCAGTCAGCAGGGAAACAATGACGTTGACCAGCGTTGCAAGTAGGAAGGCGGGGAGCAGCTCGTAGATGGCAAAAACGCCGCCCAGCCTGGCAATCCCATATTTCCAGATGAAAATCATCGCACCGCCGGTAATCATGCCGCAGAGGGCGCCCCATTTATTGGAACGTTTCCAGAACAGCGCGCATAGGACAATCGGACCAAAAGCAGCGCCGAAGCCCGCCCATGCGAAAGAAACGATTTCAAATACGGAGCTGTCCGGGTTGGAAGCAAGTACTACGGAAATTAACGAAATAACGATTACTGTGATACGCGCAATTTTAACGGACGTCTTGGTATCAATTTTTTTCTTGCCAAAATCCTGCAGCAGATTCTGTGAGATACTGGACGCTGCGGCGAGCAATTGGGAGTCCGCCGTGGACATGGTAGCGGCAAGGATACCGGCGAGAATGAGACCTGCAAGCAGGGCAGTAAGGATATTATGCTGGCTCAGGACGGAAGCAATCTGTATGATGATGGTTTCTGAATTGCTGCCTTCCAGGGTGGGAATTACGGAAGCTTTTGACATACTATAACCGATAATACCGATGAATACGGCGATTGCCATAGAAATTACCACCCAGATACTTGCGATTCTTCTGGAAAGTCCCAGTTTTTCTTCATTTTCAATCGCCATAAAACGAAGCAGGATATGGGGCATACCGAAGTAGCCAAGTCCCCAGGCAAGCAGGGAGGCGATGGATAGAGCACTGTAGGGCGTAGAAGAACCCGTTGTAGGAACGTAGGACTCAACCATGCTTAAATAGCCGGGCAGAGCCTGTGCATTGGCGATTACCTGATGAAAACCGCCGGCGCTAAAGACGCCGAAACAGATAACGATAATCAAAGCAATGGACATGGTAACGCCCTGGATTAAATCCGTCGTACTGACCGCCAGGAAACCGCCTAATGTACAGTAAAGTACGATGATAGCAGCGGAAAGAATCAGCGCTGCAATATAGTTTAAACCAAACAGCGTATTAAATAACTTGGCACATGCGGCAAACCCGGAAGCCGTATAAGGGATGAAAAAGATAATAATGATGATTGCTGACACGCATGTCAGAATATTTTTATCATCCCCGTACCGTTTGGAAAAGAAATCGGGAATCGTCAGCGCATGAAGCTCGCTCGTGTAACGGCGGATTCTTTTGGAAACAATCAGCCAGTTTACATACGTTCCAAGCGCAAGGCCAATCGCCGTCCAGCCGGCTTCCGCAATACCGGAAAGATAAGCCACGCCGGGCAGCCCCATTAAAAGCCAGCTGCTCATGTCGGACGCTTCGGCGCTCATTGCCGTTACGACAGGCCCAAGCTTGCGTCCGCCCAGATAGAAAGCGTCGATGCTGGTGTTGGTTTTAGAGTAAGAGATGCCTACATAAACCATGATGGAGATATAGGCGATAATTGCAATAATAATGCAAATTTGTGAGATTGACATGATAATTTCCTCCATCCAGAAGCAGTCTATAAAGTCTTTTTCAGAGTCTTTTTCTAAAGACGCTTTTGCTTCTGTTCCTTCGTTTGATTTTCTGTTCTCAATTTACACACGAATTATATTATACAGAGTTTGCCCCTATCACGCAAGCAAAACTGAGAAAAACGGCAGAGACGCCTTCGGATATCAAAGAAAAGAAGAAGAAAAGCGTACAAAACTATGGAAAAGAGAAAAAAATCTTGCTATAATAACCGCAAAAGACAAATGAGTGGGTATTATGGGAAAAAAAGAGGAAACCGGGGAAAAAGAAACCGTTTTACCACAGGCATTTCAAGAACGGATGCAGAAGATGTTAGACGGGGAATATGCTGATTTTCAGGCGGCATATGGGCAAGATAGACTGTACGGACTGCGTTTTAATCCGCTAAAGGCGACGCGGGAAGTTTTTTTAAAAAGTGCGCCCTTTTCCTTAGAGCCGGTTGCATGGAGCAGCGATGGATTTTATTATCGGCCGGAAGAACAGCCGGGAAAACACATTTTGCATGAGGCGGGCGCGTACTATATTCAGGAACCAAGCGCGATGTCGGCAGCAGAAGTCCTTGCTCCCCAGGCGGGGGATAAAATTCTTGACTTATGCGCCGCACCCGGCGGGAAAAGCACGCAGATAGCGGGTAAGATGCAGGGAAAGGGACTGCTTGTCTCAAATGAAATCATACCGGGCAGGGCGAAAATATTATCCCAGAATATCGAGCGGATGGGCATAGCGAATGCAGTGGTCTGTAAGGAGGAGCCGGAAAGACTGGCAACCCTTTTTCCAGCCTTTTTTGATAAAATTCTAGTGGACGCTCCCTGCTCCGGCGAGGGGATGTTTCGGAAGGATGAGACAGCTGTCCGGGAATGGAGTCCGGGGCATGTCAGAATGTGTGCGGACAGACAGCGGTATCTCTTAGAGCAGGCGGCTAAGATGTTAAAGCCGGGCGGCGTTTTAGTCTATTCGACCTGTACTTTTTCCGCAGAAGAAAATGAAGGCGTTATCAGCAGTTTCGTACATAAATACCGGGAATTTTCCATTGGGAAAGCAAGTCAGGCATCTTTTTTTGATCCGGGGCGGAAAGAATGGGTAGAAGAACCGGCGGAAGATATAGAGGATACCATGCGGTTATGGCCGCACAAAATAAAAGGGGAAGGGCATTTTATCGCAAAACTGCAAAAAGAGGCGGGCAGTGCCTATGGAAAGCCTTTGCGGACGGTGGAAGAAGCGGCAGGAAAAAAGGGGATAGATAAGAATCGTGAAGAAATTGTGAAATCCTGCCTTTGTTTTCTGAGAGAGGAGCTGGGCGTATCTGAGAAGACATTGGATGAGCTTCTGGAAAATGGCATCATCCTGCCTTTTGGCGAACATATCTATTGTATTCCCAGACAGATGCGGACGCTGGAAGGTCTGAAAATCATCCGGCCGGGACTGCATCTATGCACGCGGAAGAAAAACCGTTTCGAGCCGTCCCATGCGCTTGCGCTGTATCTGTCGGGACAGACGATGGGGCAATATTATGAAATGACGAAGGAACAGGCAAAAAGTTACCTGCGGGGCGAAACCTTTGTCTGTGATGAGAACTTAAAAGGGTGGACTCTTTTGACGATGGACGGTTATTCCCTGGGATTTGGCAAGGCTGTCGGGGGACAGATGAAGAATAATTATCCCAAGGGTTTGCGTAAACAACTACAATGATAAAAAAGGAGTGAAAACAGTATGCCACAATGGGTAAAAGATGCAGTATTTTATGAGATTTATCCGCAGTCCTTTAAAGATTCCAACGGGGATGGAATCGGGGATTTTAACGGGATTATCGAGAAGCTGGATTATATTAAAGGATTGGGATGTAACGCAATCTGGATGAATCCGTGCTACGATTCCCCTTTTCGGGACGCAGGATACGATGTGCGGGATTATAAGGCGACGGCGGGAAGGTATGGAACCATTGAAGAGCTGTGCCATCTCTTTGATGAGGTGCATAAAAGAGACATGCATATCCTGTTAGACCTGGTGCCGGGCCATACTTCTGAGGAGCACCCCTGGTTTCTGGAAAGTTGTAAAACCGATTACAACGAATATTCGGACCGCTATATCTGGACGGACGATTGGTTCCATTCACCGGAAGGGCTGAATTATGTAGCAGGGGAATGCGAGCGCAATGGCGTTTATGTGTTGAATTTCTTTAAGTGCCAGCCGGCTCTTAATTACGGTTTCCTGCACCCAGACAAGCCTTGGCAGAAAGACATCAATGACCCTGCCTGCATCGCTACCAGGGAAGCTTTAAAAGATGTCATGCGTTTCTGGCTGGACTTAGGCTGCGACGGTTTCCGGGTGGATATGGCAGATTCTCTTGTGAAGCTGGACGATGAAAAGAAGAGCGGCACCAGCACGGTTTGGAAGGATATCCGTAAAATGCTGGACAAATCCTACCCGGAAGCGGCACTTGTATCCGAATGGAATAACCCACAGCTTGCGATTCCTGCGGGCTTCCACATGGATTTCTGCTTAGACTGGGTGGGCAACTGTTATAATATTCTGATGCGAAACATGGTGGATGGAAAGAACAACAGTTTCTTCCATAGAGACAGCGACAGAAGCATTTTGGACTTCTTTGATGAATATATGGAAAAATATAAAGACATCAAGCAGCTGGGGCAGTATTGCTTGATTACGGGCAATCACGATACGATTCGCGCTTCCTACTATCTGGAAGAGCGGGAATTGAAACTGACATATGCCTTTCTGCTGACCATGCCGGGGAATCCATTCCTTTATTATGGGGATGAAATCGGAATGCGCTACCTTCCGCTTTCGACCAAAGAAGGCGGTTATACGAGAACCGGATCCCGCACACCGATGCAGTGGGATGATACGGAAAACTATGGATTTTCTACGGCGTCCGCGGACAGACTTTACCTGCCCGTCGATACGACGCCGGATGCCCCCACAGTGGCCAATCAGGAAAAAGACAAAGATTCTTTATTAAATGTCGTAAAAGCAGTGCTGGCAATCCGAAATGGCGATGAGTCGTTAAAAGAACATGCAAACCTAGAGATTGCATATGCAAAGAAGGACGAAAGAAGTTTTGCCTACCGGAGAGGAAATCTGTTGATGTTGTGCAACCCATCGGGACAAAAAGCCCATCTGAAAGGGGAAAAAGCGCTGCCAGCT
>JAMPHJ010000091.1 GCA_023663465.1 Muribaculaceae bacterium
TACCGCTGCGTTTGAACCGTAGCGAGAGCGTGCCTGTGTTGGATTGTATATTCTGTACAACGGACGGTTGTAAAATCTTAGTTTCGCAATTATCTATGGCCTAATAACAATGGAAAGGGGTCTCTATAAATGAACTTATTAGAAATGAGTGCGGTGGAGCTTTCTACAGCAATTAAGGAAGGACGGACGACAGCAGTGGAAGCCGTCAAGGAAACGCTGACACAGATAAAGGCAAAAGAAGAGCTGTATCACTGCTATGTGACGATAGATGAGAAAAACGCACTGGCACAGGCCGAAGCAGTGCAGGCGAAAATTGAGACGGGAGAGCTTAGGGGGGCGCTGGCAGGCGTGCCGATGGCGGTGAAAGATAATCTATGTACGAAAGGTATGCGTACTACCTGTTCTTCCCGGATTCTGGAAAATTTTGTGCCGTTTTATTCTGCGGAAGCAGTGTGTAATCTGCAGAAGGCGGGTGCGGTAATCCTTGGGAAAACGAATATGGACGAGTTCGCTATGGGTTCTACGACGGAAACCTCAGCATTTGGCGAGACGAAAAATCCCTGGAACCCGGAGCATGTGCCGGGCGGTTCTTCCGGCGGTTCGGCGGCAGCGGTAGCGGCAGGGGAATGTTTTTATGCGCTGGGTTCGGATACTGGCGGCTCTATTAGGCAGCCCGCCTCTTACTGCGGCGTGGTCGGCATGAAACCCACTTATGGAACGGTATCCCGATATGGACTCATCGCATACGGTTCTTCCTTGGACCAGATTGGACCGCTGGCCAAAGATGTGACGGACTGTGCCGCGATTCTGGAAGCAGTTTCTTCCTATGATAAGAAAGATTCTACGTCTGTAGCAAGACAGGATACGGATTTTACATCGGCGCTAATCGATGACGTGAAGGGAATGCGCATCGGGATTCCGAACGATTATTACGGGGACGGGCTGGACGAAGAGGTCAAAAAAGCTACCTTACGGGCAGCGGAAATATTAGAAGAAAAAGGCGCCATCGTGGAGCAGTTTGATTTGAGTCTGGTGGATTATGCCATTCCCGCCTATTATACGATTGCGGCAGCGGAAGCAAGCTCGAATCTGGAGCGGTTTGACGGCATCAAATACGGATACCGGACAAACGACTATCGCGGCCTTCATCATATGTATAAAAAGTCCCGCTCGGAAGGGTTCGGGGAAGAAGTAAAACGTCGCATTATGCTGGGCTCCTTTGTGCTAAGTTCCGGGTACTATGACGCTTATTATCTGAAAGCGTTAAAAGTAAAAGCGTTGATTAAGAAAGCCTTTGATGAGGCATTTCAGAAATATGATGTGATTCTTGGACCGGTAGCGCCGACTACCGCGCCGAAATTGGGGACGAGCCTTGCAGACCCGATTAAGATGTATCTTGGCGATATTTATACCATCGCTGTGAATCTGGCGGGTCTTCCAGGCATCAGCCTTCCCTGTGGTGTGGATAAGGCGGGGCTTCCCATTGGGGTACAGTTAATTAGTGATTGTTTTCAGGAAAAAAAGCTGATTCAGACGGCTTTTAGTTATGAGAAAGCCCGTGGGGCCTTTCAGATGGCAGGAAAGGAGGAGGCTTAAATGGCAAAGGAATATGAAGTCGTTATCGGTCTGGAAGTACATGTAGAGCTGGCGACGAAAACTAAAATTTTCTGCGGCTGTTCCACGGCATTCGGAGGTGCGCCCAATACGCATACTTGTCCGGTCTGTACTGGAATGCCGGGCACTTTGCCGGTATTGAATAAACAGGTGCTGGAATATGCGATTGCAGTGGGGCTGGCAACAGATTGCGAGATTACAAGATATGGAAAATTTGACAGAAAAAATTATTTTTATCCCGATAACCCACAAAACTATCAGATTTCCCAGCTATATTTGCCAATCTGTAGAAACGGTGGCGTGGAAATTGAGACGAAAGAGGGCGGAAAAAAGGTCATCGGCATCCATGAAATCCATATGGAAGAAGACGCTGGAAAACTGATTCATGATGAGTGGGAAGACTGTTCCCTTGTAGATTATAACCGTTCCGGCGTGCCTTTGATTGAAATCGTATCAGAGCCGGATATGCGCAGCGCAGAGGAAGTTATTGCCTATCTGGAAAAACTGCGTCTGATTATCCAGTATCTGGGTGCGTCCGACTGCAAGCTGCAGGAGGGTTCCATGCGGGCGGATGTGAATTTATCTGTCCGGGAAGTCGGAGCAGAGACGTTTGGAACCAGGACGGAAATGAAAAACCTCAATTCTTTTAAAGCGATTGCAAGGGCGATTGAAGGCGAGCGGGAGCGGCAGATTGATATTTTGGAAGAAGGAAAAGAGGTCGTCCAGGAAACGAGAAGATGGGATGATGTCAAAGGGGAATCTTACGCCATGCGGAGTAAAGAAGATGCGCAGGATTACCGCTATTTCCCAGACCCGGATTTGGTCCCCATCGTCGTAAGCGATGAGATGTTAAATGAAATCCGTGCGAAGCAGCCGGAGTTTCGCACTGAGAAAATGGCGCGCTATCAGGAAGAATTTGGTATCCCCGATTATGATATCGAAATTATTACAGGTTCCAAACGGATGGCGGATATTTTTGAGGAAACGACGGCAATCTGCGGACAGCCGAAGAAAGTGTCGAACTGGCTGATGGGCGAAACACTGCGGCTGATGAAAGAAAAAGAAATAGATGCGGAAGATTTGCGTTTTTCCCCGGAAAATCTGGCGAAGCTGATTGCCCTTGCAGACAGTAAGGCGATTAATGGTGCGGTGGCAAAAGAAGTATTTGAGGTGATGTTTGAACAGGATATCGACCCGGAGCAGTATGTGGAAGAGAAAGGGCTGAAAACCGTCAACGACGAGGGGGTGCTTCGGAAAACCATCGAGGAGGTAATTGCGGGAAATCCCCAGTCCGTAGAGGATTATCATAATGGAAAAGAAAAGGCAATCGGATTTTTAGTCGGGCAGACGATGAAGGCGATGAAAGGTAAGGCGGATCCTGGTATGGTCAATGCCATTTTGAAAGAATTGTTGTAACTTCTTTTCCTGCCCTTGCAACTTTTCCTAAATTGGTATATGATAGGTTCATATCTAATCGTCCGTGGTCGAAACGGAGATTAGCAAATGGAGGACGAAATCATTATGGTAAGCGAAACCTATGTAGAATGTCTTGTAGCGAGGAAGTCATCTTTTGGAATGCGTTTTTTAAAAACCCTGCTTATCATGCTTACGGTATGTTTTGTCGTAATCGGCATTATTTTCGTGCCGGCGTTTCTGGTTGCGATTGCGGTAGGCGTTGGAGCATATTTTTCTTATATGCATGCGGATATTGAATATGAATATCTGTATGTGGACAAGGAAATCAGTGTGGACAGGATTATGGCGAAGAGCAAAAGAAAGAAAGTCGCTTCCTATGAGCTGGAAAGGCTGGAATTGATGGCGCCGCTAAATTCCCACCATTTAGACGCTTATAAAAACCGCACGATGAAGACCGTGGATTATAGCTCTGGTATGGACAATGGGCAGAATAGGCGGTATGTCATGATTTTTGATAGTAATATGAAAGTAATCTGGGAGCCGAATGAAGAAATTATCAAGGCGATGCAGATGGTTGCTCCCCGTAAAATTGTTACAGATTAATGTGGTAAAGTGGAAAAGTTATACTGTCAGTTTTTACTAGCTGGCAGTACTTTTTTAATAAAAAATAGGCAGGAGGAGAAAAGATGGGTCAAATAATAGGCGAAGGAATTACTTTTGACGATGTACTCTTAGTTCCGAGTTATTCACAGGTTATTCCCAACGAGGTAGACTTAACAACATGGCTTACAAAAAAAATCAAGTTGAACATTCCTATGATGAGCGCCGGCATGGATACGGTAACGGAACATAGGATGGCAATCGCGATGGCTAGACAGGGCGGAATCGGCATTATACATAAGAATATGTCGATTGAAGCGCAGGCGGAAGAAGTGGATAAAGTCAAACGTTCCGAGAATGGCGTTATCACAGACCCCTTTTTTCTGACTCCCGAACATACGCTGGCGGACGCAGATGCCTTGATGGCAAAATTCCGAATTTCCGGCGTGCCGATTACGGAGGGCAGGAAGCTGGTAGGGATTATTACAAACCGCGACTTAAAATTTGAAACCGATTTTACCAAGAAAATAAAAGAGTCCATGACGTCGGAAGGACTGATTACTGCCAGAGAAGGCATCACGTTAGAAGAGGCGAAGAAGGTTTTAGCGCAGGCAAGAAAAGAAAAACTGCCGATTGTGGATGACGATTATAACCTGACGGGCTTAATTACCATCAAAGACATTGAGAAGACCATCAAGTATCCGCTTTCTGCAAAAGATGAGCAGGGAAGACTTCTATGCGGCGCGGGCGTGGGGATTACCGCCGATGTGCTGGACAGGGTTGGCGCGCTGATTGCTGCCAAAGTAGATGTTATCGTGCTGGATTCCGCGCATGGACATTCCGAGAACGTGCTGCGCTGCCTGAAAATGATTAAAAACGAATACCCGGACATTCAGGTGATTGCAGGAAATGTAGCGACCGGCGAGGGCACGAAGGCATTGATTGAGGCTGGCGCAGACGCGGTTAAAGTCGGTATCGGTCCCGGCTCTATCTGTACGACGCGTGTCGTGGCAGGAATTGGCGTACCACAGATTACGGCGATTATGGACTGTTATGAAGTGGCAAAAGACTATGGGATTCCGATTATCGCGGATGGCGGCATCAAATATTCCGGCGATATGACGAAAGCGATAGCAGCGGGCGGCAGCGTCTGCATGATGGGAAGCATTTTTGCAGGCTGCGATGAAAGTCCGGGAACTTTTGAATTATATCAGGGAAGAAAATATAAAGTATACCGCGGCATGGGCTCCATAGCGGCGATGGAAAACGGCAGTAAAGACAGGTATTTCCAGAGCAACGCGCGTAAATTAGTGCCGGAAGGCGTAGAAGGGCGCGTAGCCTATAAAGGAACCGTAGAAGATACCGTATTCCAGTTGATGGGCGGCATTCGCTCCGGTATGGGTTATTGCGGAACGAAGACAGTAGAAGAGTTGAAGCAGAACGGCAAATTTGTCAAGATTTCGGCGGCAGCTTTGCGCGAAAGCCACCCGCACGATATTCATATTACGAAAGAGGCTCCGAATTATAGTGTGGATGAGTAGGAATACCACAGGAAAGTGTGCGCCGAGGCTATCAGTGTCTTGGCAGCAAAAGTCGCAGGTTGTAAGAAAGGCATGGTATTGATATGAAGATAATTTCGCTGGCAGCAGAGCTGTCTTCGACAACGTATCCCGGCAGAGGGATTGTCATTGGCAAATCAAAAGATGGAAAACATGCGGTGATTGCTTATTTTATCATGGGTAGAAGCGAGAACAGCAGAAACCGCGTTTTTGTAACAGAAGGGGAAGGCATTAGGACACAGGCATATGACCCTGCTAAAATGGAAGACCCCAGCCTTGTGATTTACGCGCCGGTCAGGGTTTTAGGCAATAAGACGATTGTAACCAACGGGGATCAGACGGACACCATTTATGAATGGATGGATAAACAGCAGACTTTTGAACAGTCGCTCAGGACGAGAACCTTTGAACCCGACGCACCCAATTATACGCCGCGTATTTCCGGCATCGTACATCTGGAAAACGGGGGCTGTAACTATGCAATGTCCATTTTAAAGAGCCATCAGGGAAATCCCGAATCCTGCAGCCGGTATACCTTTGCTTATGAGAATCCAGTTGCGGGTGAAGGACGCTATATCCATACTTATATGGGCGACGGCAATCCGCTGCCAAGCTTTGAAGGGGAGCCGACCTGGGTTACGATTGACGGAACGATTGATGAGTTTGCACAGACAGTTTGGAATAACTTGAATGAGGATAATAAAGTCTCACTTTTCGTAAGATATATCGAGATTGCAACTGGAGAGTATGAGACGCGTATTATTAACAAGCATTCATAAGCAAGACGTTTGGAAATGGAGGAAACAGTTTCTATATGAAAGAATTGGAATTAAAATACGGGTGTAATCCGAATCAGAAGCCATCCAGGATTTTTATGGAAAACGGAGCGGAACTTCCGATTACGGTATTGAATGGAAAACCGGGATATATTAATTTCCTGGATGCTTTTAATGGCTGGCAGCTTGTACGCGAATTAAAGAAAGCAACCTCTCTTCCGGCGGCAGCATCTTTTAAACATGTATCCCCTGCCGGCGCTGCAGTGGGAATCCCACTGACGGACGTGGAGAAAAAGATTTACTGGGTGGATGATTTGGATATGGAGTTTACGCCGCTTGCCAATGCTTACGCCAGAGCCCGCGGCGCTGACAGAATGTCTTCTTTCGGTGATTTTATCGCACTCTCAGATACTTGTGATGTGGCGACGGCAAAAATTATCAAAAGAGAAGTATCCGACGGCGTCATTGCGCCGGGGTATGAACCGGAAGCATTGGAAATCCTAAAAGCGAAGAAAAAAGGAAATTATAACGTAATCGAGATTGATTCAACCTATGAACCTGCGCCGATAGAAGTGAAACAGGTATATGGCGTCAGCTTTGAGCAGGGCAGGAATGAACTGAAAATTGACGAAGCATTTTTTGATAAGGTGGTTACGGACAATAAAGAAATACCGGAAGCGGCGAAACGGGATTTAGCCATTGCCATGATTACGCTGAAATATACCCAATCCAATTCCGTCTGTTATGTAAAAGATGGGCAGGCAATCGGTATCGGGGCAGGGCAGCAGTCGAGAATCCACTGTACAAGGCTTGCCGGTACGAAAGCGGATAATTGGTTCTTGCGTCAGTCGCCAAAAGTGTTGGGATTGCAGTTTGCAGACGGCATCGGACGCGCAGACAGGGATAATGCGATTGACTTATACATCGGTGAAGATGATATGGACGTGCTTGCAGACGGCGCATGGCAGAAGATTTTTAGGGTAAAACCCGAAAGATTCACGAGAGAGGAAAAGAGAGCCTGGCTGGATGAAATGAGTGGTGTATCGCTTGGCTCGGACGCCTTCTTCCCCTTTGGCGATAACATAGAGCGCGCCCACAAAAGCGGCGTAAAATATGTAGCACAGCCGGGCGGTTCCGTCAGGGATGACAACGTCATTGAAACCTGCAACCGCTACGGAATGGCGATGTGCTTTACAGGTATCCGCCTGTTCCATCACTAAAATAGAGAATAGAATAAAGTTAAAACAAGATTAAATCAAAAACTGTCGCATGGGGATTGCGGCAGTTTTTTTGATATTATAGGAAATTGCGCAAGCAATTTTCTTGTATGATGCAAAAATGATACAAAAATGATGAAACTATGATGCAGGGGAATTGTATGATTCTATTTGTACATAATGATAACGGCAGTGCAAAAGGAAATTAGGGCATTGCAGCACACAAAATACTGGAAGGAAGGATAGGCTATGTATACGGAAATGTATATTAACGGAGAAGACAAAAATAAGAGAAAGAGGCTGCTGCGTATTGGTTTTACGTTGTTATGGATTGTCATGATTATAATATCGTTGTTTTTTACATTTAAATCACTTGTGCTATTTTAAATATAGGGCAGAAGGAATAGAGTGTAAATAGCTGTCAGAATCTATTCAAAAGCTGCGAAATAAAATTTAGAAAAATAGAATTAGACAAAATAACATTTAGTAAAAAAAATATAGAGTGGAAAATCAATTAAAAAGAGAACGAAAGAGGAATAGTAATATGAGAGTAAATAAGAATGCAAATACAAATAAAAAACAAACGTTATTAATTGCTGGATTTATGATTTTGTTATGTGGGTGCGGGAACCAGGACGCTGAAAAGCAAGAGATTAAAAACCAATCTATGGAAGAGCAATATACGGAAAGTCAGAACATTGAAAGCCAGGAAATAGTGGAAACAGGATATCAGGATACTGCTGGCAATCGGACAGAACAGGCGGATGAATCCGTGGAAGACAGGCAGGAAAATGCTTTGACAGATACTGTTGCGATGGCAGATACAGCAGAGATAACAGAAGTTACGGACACCGCAGAAAAAGTCGCTTCTTTTGGTAATATCGAAACAATGAATCACGACGTAAATGGACGCAATCTGCCGATTTACTGCGTGGACAGAGAGGATAGAAAAGTCGCCCTCAGTTTTGACGCTGCATGGGGCAATGAGGATACTGCGGATATTCTGGAAATATTAGAGAAACATGGTGTGCATGTGACTTTTTTTATGACGGGCGGATGGGTGGAAAGCTACCCGGACGATGTGAAAGCAATTCTGGAAGCCGGGCATGATTTAGGCAATCATAGCGAAAATCATAAGAATATGAGTCAGTTGACAGATGAGGAAAAAAAAGAAGAGCTGATGGCAGTGCACCGGAAAGTCAAAGAGCTGACCGGATATGAAATGTTTCTGTTCAGACCGCCTTATGGGGATTATGACAATGCACTTATTGATGTGGCAAAAGATAACGGATATTATGCAATCCAGTGGGATGTGGATAGCCTGGATTGGAAAAACGAAGGCACAGACGCAATCATACAGACTGTAACGGAGCATAAAAATCTTGGCGATGGCAGTATTATCTTATGCCATAACGGTTCGGAATATATCGTAGAAGCGCTGGATACCCTGCTGACTACGTTAGAAAACAGAGGTTATGAAATTGTTCCGGTTTCAGAACTGATTTATCGGGAGGAGTATTATTTGAATTTTGAAGGACGGCAGATACAAAGGCTGCCCGAATGATCTATTTAGACCAAAACAAGCAGCCTTTTCCTATTAGCAATAGTCTTTCCTATCGCAACAGCACCTTTTCTATCATAGAACATGCCATTCGCAATACATTAAATCACGATTTAATACACCATAGCCTTCTCTTCCCCGTTCAATACACGGAGTCCGCCTTGAACAAGAGCAAGCAGTTCGTCTTCACCGGGATATACTGTCATGGGAGCAATCCATTGTGCCCGTTCTTTTAATCCGGCAACAACGACTTTATCATATGCAATACCACCTGTTATGATAATCTGGTCTACTTTTCCTTTTAGGACACAAGCCATAGAGCCGATATCTTTTGCTACCTGGGTAATGAAAGCTTCGCGGACTTCCGCCGCTTTGGCGTCGCCATTTTGTACCATTTTCTCTACGTCCCGCATGTCGTTGGTGCCACAGTATGCGTTGAAACCGCCGTTGCCTACGACTTTCTTATAGACTTCTTTTTCACTGTATTGACCGGAAAAGCACAGTTTAATCAATGCGCCGCTGGGAAGTGCGCCTGCTCTTTCAGGAGAGAATGCGCCGTCACCGTCAAGGGCATTGAAAACGTCCACTACTTTGCCCTGTTTGTGCGCACCGACGGAAACGCCGCCGCCCATATGCACGACAATCAGATTCAGGGAGTCATAAGCTTTGCTGATTTCCTTTGCATAGCGTTTGGCAACCGCTTTCTGATTCAGCGCATGGAATACGCTGGTTCTGGGAAGCTCCGGTACGCCGGAATATCTGGAAACCGCTTCCAGCTCGTCCACAACGACAGGGTCTACGATATAGGAAGGAACACCGATAGAATCCCCGATTTCTCTTGCAAGAATCCCGCCCAGATTGGAAGCGTGCTGTCCCTGTTTACCGATTTTTAAATCTTCCAGCAGTTCGTCGCTGACTTCATAGGTGCCGCCGGGAATGGGTTTTAACATACCGCCGCGTCCCACTACCATATTTAAAGAATGGATATCAAAGTCTTTTTCTTTTAACAGATTGATAATGATGTCTTTCCGGAAGTCTTTCTGGTCTACGATAGAAGCGTACTGCGCGATTTCTTCCGTAGAGTGTCTTAAAGTTTCTTCAAACAATAATGTCTCGTCCTCAAAGACGCCGATTTTTGTAGAAGTAGAACCGGGATTGATAATCAAACTTTTTACAGCCATTTTTGCATCCGCCTTTCCATTTTTGTTTGGTTGATAGTATTTATGAAGTTGATAATATCTATAAAGTTAATAGTATTTATAAAGTTAAATCTGGATTTAGATTTTCTGTAAACTTTCTGCAACAACCGCTCCCAGTGCAATGGAATTTACTTTTGTTTCAAAGTCATCGGAACGGGATGTTAAAATAACAGGCGCTTTTGTCCCGGTCAGGATATTGCCGTTTTTCACTTTTGCCGTATGTACCAGACATTTGTATACGAGGTTTCCGGCATGGATATCGGGGAACAGAAGAATATCTGCATCGCCCACGATTTTTCTGTCTTCCGCGCCTTTGTGTTTGGCAGCTTCCGGGTCGATGGCAAGGTCTAAGGAAAGCGGCCCGTCAACAATACAACCTGTTATTTTACCTTCGTCACACATTTTGGTCAATTCTTCCGCATCTAGGGTAACAGGCATTTTCGGGTTTACGACTTCCACTGCGGCAAGCGGCGCTACTTTGGGATTCGGGATACCGCAGGCATGGCAGACTTCCACCGTATTTTCAATGATATGCACTTTTTCTTCCAGACTCGGATAGGTCAGAAAAGCAACGTCAGACAAGAACAAAAGATGGTCGATGCCTTCAATTTCAAAAACGCATACATGGGATAATGTTTTTCCGGTTCTTAAACCTACTTCTTTGTCCAAAACGCTCTTTAAGAAGGATTTGGTATCAATCAGACCTTTCATATACATGTCGGCTTTTCCGTTATGTACCAGTTCTACGGCTTTTAATGCCGCAGCATAGTTTTCTTTTTCATCGATGATTTCAAATCCGCTGATATCCATATTCATGGAAGCAGCTACTTCTTTGATTTTGTCTTCGTCGCCGACCAGAATTGCCTCCGCAATGTTACGCTCTTTCGCAGCTTTTACAGCTTCTAATACAGCGCTGTCCTGTGCGACCGCAACAGCTACTTTTTTCACGCTGCATTCGGATACTTTTGATAATAAATCCTCAAAACTTTTGCTCATGTTTTCCTCCATTCCGGATGGAATAAACTGTCTGGGACAATTTAAATAACATCCGTATTTTAATTTAGCGCTTTTGTGCACAGAAACGTTATGTACGCCGCGCACATAGTCACACAAAAATAGTATCACTTCTACGGATAAAAATCAAATTCTGAATGAGACCTTCGGGAAATTTTTCTAAAGCAGAGGTATCATTGCGCCAGAATAATGTAGGTATAGGCAGTCGTATATTGTATTTTATACTGCTGTAGCGGCAGATAAGTCTGCAGGTAGGGATAAATGTCTTCCGGTTCTATGGTACTATCCAGATAAATGAGTAGTTTTTTCTGTTCAAGCAGTTTTATGTCTGTAATGGGAGCTTGCTTTTGCCCGTCTATGAAGAACAAACCGGAAAAGACAGGATAATTGATATAATCTTCCCACATCTTCCAGTAGGTATCCCCATTACAAATATAAACGCAATAGTCACAGGTTTCAGCAATCTCATTGACGATAGTTTGCCTTTCAGAGAAGTAAGATGCCTTTATGGGGGGGGGTGAGGAAGTAGAAGGTAGTGGCAAAAAGGCAGCTACATAAGGCACCATAAGACAATCTTTTAATTTTCTGGCTCATTATGGCATCTGCAAGATATTTTCCCCAGATGACGATTGCTGCATAGAGAAAGGCAGCGACAGGGCTGATATAGCGCATGGTAATATAGGGAGAAGCTTTGGATATGCCATAAAAATAAATTAAGGATGGAAACAGTAAAAGTGCAAGTTTTAGGAATGGCTGCCAATTTATTTTCTTTTTACAGAGCAGCAGTATGGTGATAGCCATTAAAAGAAAGAGAATAGCGGGAAGCAGGCCCTTAAATAAATATTTGTTAAAAGAAGAAAACATGCTATATACTTCGCCGAAGAGAGAACTTTCTTTTAAAAATTTGTGTACGGCGTCCCTGCCTCTATATTTGAAAAAAATATGATTAATGCTGGCAGGATATATCGCAATATAAATTATGGCGTTTCCCAACATAACAGCAAGATAACAGCGGATGCCCCGATATTTTTTCTGTAAAAAAAGGGCGACGATAAACAAAGCGCTAATCAAAGCCTGATAGACTAAAAAATAATAATGTGTCAAAGCGCCAGCAATTGTTAAAAGCGATAATATAAGGAAAGAGTTTAGATATTTTTTGAAAGAAAATTCGGAATCGCTTGTTATTTTATCATACAGTCTAAGATGGCATAGGGATGTAAAAACTGTAAAGACCATGAGAAGGACATACATACGGATAAACAATGTCATGCTGACTGCAAGGCGTGAACAGCAGAATATGACGCTTGCTGACAGGGCGATGTGTCTATTGTGGATAAAATATTGCAATAAAAGATATAGCCCGGCTTCCATAATTAAAATGAGGATAATATTCAGACCAATACCAAACCATTTAGAATATTGACCATCAAAAATGGAGCATATCAGATTCATGAAAAGATAGTACAGAGGCGGATGGGTATCCATTGCCTGATTTTCAAAGACCATTTTGATATTGAACCGCTCTTCCCCAGAAGCAGTTACTGCATTTTTAAAATAATCTGCATCGTACCAGGTCTGGTCATTCAGATAACAGATGTTTTTA
>JAMPHJ010000092.1 GCA_023663465.1 Muribaculaceae bacterium
GAAATCTGCATGAGGCTTTAAAAATCGACAATGAAAAAGAAATGCTTGCTATCCGGGTAAGTGTTCTTGAAACTGAATTGCGTAAAATCAAAACACGGCTTGAAATAGCATAACAGTATCTACATATTTTCAGAACTTGCACACAACAATTTATAAGCCTCTTGCCGGAAAAGGTAAGAGGCTTAACTTATATAAGGATAAATGCCGCTTATATCAACTGGCTCCCTAAAAGACTGCTGCCAAGAAGACTGGAAATTCCGCCATACGCTACGGTCAGTTGATTTGCAGAGCCATACCCTGAGTACGCCGAAAGTCCCGTCAGACTGCCCGTAACTCCTGCGGACATGAGATTCATCTTTACCTGCATTTGCTGCTGATTCTGATACAGGGCGGATAAAGCAGTCCCAACATCCTGCCATTCGGGATCACTTTTTAAATGCTCCAGGGCTTCCTCGACCTTTTGGGTCAATGCAGAATTTTCCCCATATGCCGCACTCTGGCTCTCGACAGCTTGTTTGATGGCGGTTGGGAAACTGGCGTTATTGGAAGTGTTTGTCTTTCTATTTTTTATGGTATTTGCATTTGCGGCGTCATAATGGGTTATTTCGTCGCGCATTCCAAGATTGTTGATATACATAGAAAATCCTCCTTCGCAGCTTCGATATCCTGACTGCAAATCTCTAATAAAAGATATCGGCTGCCTGTCTCTACTAATGGTTATAACATAAAATCAAGGGGTTGTGCAAGTAAATGTAACGAAAACACCGATATCCGTAATAAAAGACTTTAAATTGACCAAATAAGTCAATGTCAAAGATCCCCGTCAAATCTGCTCATTCTGCCGATGCAGCGCAGGTTCCTCATACTTATCCATAAAATCCTCGCCCAGAAAGATGATTTCCTCTGCAAAGCGGATGGAATCCGGCACCGTAAATACCGAAACCACTCTCCGAAAACGCAGTCCTGGAATGAAATTCATAATTTCCATTGGAAACATTCCGTTCATAACGATATGTTCTGGAAATTCTTTGTGATAATCCAACACATCCCGCGGGTGCGGCTTGATTAAAACCTGCCCCTTATGTCCGTCAATGGTTCCATACTCTTTGATGATATCTGTAAAAATCTGTTTCCTCACCTCTAAGTCGCAAAGCGGCTCCGAAAGCACCAATATTTTATCTTTTGCTCCAGTATCCAACGCCTGCTGCAGCTCGTCCATATTTTCGATGAAAAGATGAATCAGGATATCTTTCTCTTTTTGGGACAAATGCTCTACCAACGTTTCCCGCGGCAATTCGATGTGTTTTGCAATCGGATAGGGCAGAATACTGATATCGTTTACTTCCATATCCAGACAGTACTTCGCATACCCATTCTGGATAAAAATCAGATTGCGCGCCGCCATCCATGCTTTTAACCCAAAATGCCCTCTGTTGTCATATCTTGCCGTATCGTATGTTTCTAAGCAGTTCAGCCCATCTTCCACTGCATGATAGTAAATTTTCTTATAACTTAGATAGTAACCGATGGGGTCGGAATCACAAAAGACATAGATGTCTTTATACTCTTTAAAGTCCACCGGGACATAAGGCTCCTGTAATCTGCCAAGCAGTTTCGTATACTTGATTCTGGCAAGCATATTAATCAAGATATTTCCTCTGTCTTTATGATATTTCTGCAGCTCTGGGAAAAAGTCCGCAGCTTTTTCTTCGTATAAAAAAACCGCCTCAAACAAACCGCTCTGTTTCGCCCTATCCTGCAGATTCCCGAAATCATTGGACATCGTACTCAACACCAGCGTCGCCTGTCCCCGCTCTTTTTCCGGCAGATAACATTCTTTCAGGCACGCAACGTATACATGGTAATAGGTGTGACATACATAGATTCGTTTTTTCATGGTAATCCCTCGTTATTTTTGTCTCTTACCGCTCATCAATCTCAGAAAAATGCCTTTACATATGCCAATGTCTTTTCCAATAAATCTTCTGGCATCTTTTCCACAAACTGAATATTTCTGCTAATCACATCCAGGCACTTCATATGTTCCGTCAAAATAACACCTGTTATTTTCGTTCTATTATCTAATGAGATATGCAGTGGAAATTTATTACTTGTATTTGTAATCGGACACACTATGGCAAATTTAGTCCTTATAAAAAACTGTTCATTACTAATAACCACCCCCGGTCTTCTTCCTGCCTGTTCGTGTCCTGATTGTAGGCTAAAATCCAAAAATACAATATCGCCTTGCTTCGGATTGTACATTACCACACTTCCTTTCCAACAGGAGCGCCCCAGTCAAAGTCTTCTGCCATATATTCTCCGTTATAATCTTTAAATATATCATCCAACGTAAGTTCCTTTTTCTCTTTGATTTTTGTAATCACAATATTATCATCAACCCTGTTAAGTTCCACAAGATCATTTTCCATCATTCCTAATGCTTCAAGAAACGCTTTAGGTATTCTTATTCCCTGTGAATTTCCCCATTTCTGAATTGTTGTCTGCATAAAACCAACTCCTTTTTTATAATTTAGTATATACAATAGTATATACGTCGTCAATGACTTTATTCTAAAAATTTCCCAACCTGCTTTCTCACTGCTTACAAGATTCCTTTATTATATAACCCCGCCCCACTGCATCCATATGACATATACCATCGTCGTCAAAACCAGCGTCACACATACGCCTGCCTGAATGATACGGGCTATCGCCGCTGCTTTTATTTTCCCCGGACAAAATCTGTCACTGTCGGACAATCCCAGCGCAATATAAACCAGATTGATAACAATATAACGAAAATCGCTGCTGCAAGTATAAGGATACTTTAAGGAAAAAACAGCAAAACTCAGTAAAAAACACCCATATCCTGCAAGCAGAAATATTCCTTCATAGACCGTTTCCCGTATACCGCTTTTTAGTTTCCGTATCTGTACCATGCCAAAAAGCACGGCGGAAGCGGTTGCAAAAAGAATTGCCGCAGGATAAGCAATCCTGCACAACAGAAGTTCCATTCCCGCAGATTCCGTGGGATATATTTCGCCAAACAAAGAGGTCTGGAACATAATGACCCAGGTATTATGAATCACGTCCCCGCTTAAAGGATGAAACGGAAAATCAAAATGCCAGTCCACAAGGGCGGGGATTCCTACTCTCGCCCATATGCTGTAGTCCCCCGTATACATAACCGAGGCTTCCGTCGCGGAAGAAATACCGGGTTTTACATGAAAACGTACCAGATTCCGTACAATCCACGCCAGCCCGATGCCGCCGCAGACAAGCCCGAAAAGCGCGTCGTTTCTGATGCAGCGAAGAATTTTCTTTTTATCCTTTGTACGGATATTGTCTATCAAATCCATCAATAGAATCAGTCCGACAGGAAAGGCGACGACTGCGGTATTGATTTTACACAACATGCCCAGACCTATGGACAACGCCAGAAGCAGCAGATTTTTAAGGCTCCTGTCCTGGATAAAATGAAGCGTCGTCAGAATACAACAGCCTAACAGCAGTGTGGAAAGCATGTCGTTATTGATGCTGCCAGAGAGAATCGTCAACGCCGGGTGCAGGGACACAAGAACCATGCCCGCATAAAGCCCCCGCCCTTTCGCGCCAGTCTCTTTCAGAATCCGATAGGTCAGCAGCATAAACAGCCCCGTATAGAGAAGCGGCAGCGCCTGTAGATTTTCAAAAGCCAACTCTTCCGGCATCCCAAGCGCCGTCAGCAGAATCAGCCACAGCCCCGACAATACATAATGCAGCGGCGGATGGTAATAAGAAAAAAGTGCATAGGGATTGATATCCGGCAGCTTATGAAATTTATAAATATACTCTATATAGCCGATGTGTCCGGGATTTACCTGACTGGTAGCGATGCCGGTATAAACGCCCTCATCATGCTGTCTTTCATAAAGCCCCGATAAAAGCACATAACAGCAGTGCAGAAACATCCCGGCAAAGACGATGAGAAACACGACCCTTTCCTCCGTCAGTTTTCCCATCCGGCGCCAGAGATACAGCAGACATGGAATACAAAGAAAAACGACGATACAGACAATCCCTATTAAACGCCCAGAAACAAGAATCGAGAGGGTGCTCCCCTGTATCATCGTCGCCAGCAGAAAAAAGAACAACACCGTCCCGCCCAGCGCCGGATATAGGGTCTGATTTAGTTTTATCTTTTGTACATGCATCATGGTAAAGTGAACCTTTCTATAAATAACATATGATATTTTATTTATATCTGCTATTCTATACTTATTTGCAAATGCATTATAGCATAGTTTACAATTTTTTTGTATAATATAAGATAATCGCTGCGCGATTATCTTATATTATCGAACAATTTCCTATTCAATACGGAAAGGCATGGTTATGAACATGGACAAAAGAAAATGGCGCGCTCTCGTCTGCCTTATCGCAGCGGCGCTTGCAATCGAACTGATTCTCTGCAATTTTTCCTCATGGAAAAGTTTATTTTACCGGAACCGTCAGGTTTTTGAACAGGTGAGTGTGGAAGGCGGCGAACGGATGGAAGAAGACACGGACAGTCCTTTCGGCAGCTATCTGGCGCCGGACGGCGTTCTGACGCTGCATGTCACCGATGTGGACATGGATATCCACAATCTTTTTTTCGCACTGGATTTCTCGGAAAATGAGCCTGTTTCCTATACGGTATCGCTGACGGACGAAGGAAACCACTATCCATACTATCTCCCGGAGCGGGTAATCATGCCCGGCATTCCGCGAAGCTTTTATACCAATGTGTATCCTGCTGGAAATGTACATACCATCGACGTCTCTCTGACACTGCCCGCCGGAAGTCTGGTAACGGTAAACGGCGTCTGCGCCAATGCGCGTATTCCCTTTTTATTCAGTCCCGGCCGTTTCCTTTTCATAACGTTTGTTCTTTTATTATTATATACCATGTGTTATCCGCAGCTATGGCAGGATATTATCTGTGCAGGAACGAAAAAACAGCGTTTTCTCACGGCTGCCGTAATACTCCTGTTAATTGTCATGGCATGGAAGCTTGCCCATGTCAATCCCATCTGCGTTACCTCTCCCTGGCCCCATCATAAACAATATCAGGAGCTGGTAGAAGTCATGGCGCAGGGACATTTTTATCTGGACGCCGAGCCTTCCGAGGGGCTTATCAATGCCCCCAACCCTTACGATACCATCTATTTACAGGCAAATGGCATCGACTATCTGGCGGATTACGCTTACTATAACAACCGTTATTATGTATATTTCGGCGTCGTGCCGGAACTGCTGCTCTATCTGCCTGTCTATCTGCTGACAGGACATCATATGCCCAATTATTTCGCCGTTTTCCTATTCTACTGCGGCTTTATCCTGTCTGTTTTTGCCCTTTATCGGGAACTCATCAAAAAGTGGTTTCCCCGCACGCCCTATATTCTATATCTACTGTTATGTATTCTGACGGTATGCGGCGGCAACTATTTATTTGTCATAGCCAGACCGGATTTATACGATACGCCCATCATGGCAGCGAATATGTTTACCGTTGCCGGTCTGTGGCTATGGATCAAAGGAAAAACTGTTGAAAAACCCAGAAGCAGACGCCTCTGCCTGTTTCTGGGTTCCCTGAGTATGGCGTTAGTTGCTGGATGCCGCCCTCAGATGCTTCTTTTTTCCGCCCTTGCCATTCCCCTTTTCTGGGAAGATTTCTTTCCCAAACGAGGCGCCGCGCATTCCCCATCCCAAGAAACTTTCAGGCGGAACTTTTGGGACAAAGCCAGGGTAACGGACGCTGTCAGTTTCTGTCTGCCTTACTTATTCGTCGCCGCGGGAATTATGTATTACAATGCTGCCCGCTTCGGCTCCCCCTTCGATTTCGGGGCTTCCTACAGTCTGACAAGCAACGATATGACGAAACGGAGTTTTAACCTGCAGCAGACGCTTCTGGGGCTGTGGCATTATTTCCTAAGACCGCCGGTACTGGAAAGCGATTTTCCGTTTTTACAGGGCGTCCAGATAGCTTCCGGTTCCTATATGGGAAAACTAAACGGGGAATATACCTATGGCGGTATTCTGACGGGCAACGCCTTTTTGTGGATTCTGTTTTTTATCCGCCACGGCAAAAAGACGCTGCAGGAGCGGGGACTCTATGCAGTATCCCTTCTCTCTCTTGGCGTTTCAATTATCCTTGGCATCGTAGACGTGACTGGCGCGGGCATTCTCCAGCGGTATATGGTCGATATGGTCTGGGGCGTATGGTTTGGAGCCGTTTTGCTCTTTCTGGCATGGACGGAAAAATCCATTCGTCAGGGCACAATTAAAAAACTGTCGTTATTTATTTTCGCCATATGCCTGCTGCAGACGGCTTACGGTTTTGGAATCATATTCGGGAATGGGGATTTGAGTGTAAACGTGCGGACGTCCAATCCGCAGCTTTATTATTCCCTGTTGGAACTGTTTCGATTTTAATAACGCGAGACCTTGTATCCGACCAGAAAATGCGGTAATATTTTTAATATAGCTTGGAATCACATACAAGCTCCAGAAAGGCAGAGTTACGATGGAAGAAACATTGCAGACCCCCTATTTCGTCATCGACGAGGCAATCTTACAAAAATATTATCATATGTTGACGGATTCACTATCGCAGAACTGGCCCAATTATCTTGTGGGCTACTCCTTTAAGACCAATTCCCTTCCGTGGCTTGTTTCTTTTGTCAAAAAAAACGGCGCTTATGCGGAAGTGGTTTCCGAAGATGAATATTCCCTTGCCAGATATCTCGGTTTTGAAAACCGGGAAATTATTTATAATGGTCCCTACAAAGGCGAGGCTTCTTTCCGTGAAGTCCTGCTTTCAGGCGGCTTCTGCAATCTGGACTCCCAGCTTGAAATATCCTGGCTTACCCGGCTTGCCGCCGAGTATCCCACACAGACATTTTCCGTAGGCGTCCGGGTAAATTTTAATCTGGAAAAAATGTGCCCCGGCGAGACCACTATGGGGGAAATCAGCGGGCGTTTCGGCTTCTGCTATGAAACCGGAAAATTTGCCGAAGCCCTCTTTGCATTACAGAAAATCCCCAACGTGTCCGTTGTGGGACTGCACCTTCATTCCAGCAGCAAATCCCGCAGCGCCAACATTTTTCGCGCTATCGCTAAAATGGCTTGCAAATTACAGCAGGAGTTTCAGCTTTCCTTATCCTATGTGGATTTGGGCGGCGGTTACTGCGGCGGCATGGAAGGACGCCCGGAATATCCTGATTATTTTCCTGTGGTGGCAGAGGAATTATCCCAATGCTTTTCCCCTGCGGATACGATGCTCATCGTAGAACCGGGAATTTCCCTGATTTCTAAATGCACCACGTTTGTAACTTCTATCTTCGATGTCCGGGATATCAAAAAAACCCGCTATGTCATGACGGACGGCAGCCGGTTCAATATCGATGCGACCATGATTAAAACGTCTCACCTTTTCCACATCATTCCACGAAAAGACGACAGCAGGGAGCGTCCTCTAATGGCAGAACAGATTATCAGCGGTTATACCTGTATGGAGTGCGACAGAATGTTTGTCTATGAGAATCAGCCGGAGCTTCTTGCCGGAGATCGTATTGTGTATGAAAACGTGGGCGGGTATACGATGAGTCTGAATCCTCTTTTTATCCAGTATTTCCCACCGGTATATGTCCGTAGAAAGGAAGAACTGATTCAGGTACGCAGGAAGTGGACGGCTGAGGATTATGTGCGCGGGTCGCTAATTTAGATAATGGCGGGGATTTAAATTCCCGTTATCTAATCCGCAAATGAACTTGCCATCAACATATCTGTAACCCTAAAAGTTACAGATAAATATTCCAATATCCCTTCCTGTCTGAACCTACTCTTTCTATAATGCCCTTCTCTCTTAAATTTTTGAGTTTGATAGATACAGTCTTTCTGCTTATATCAAGCATTTCCGCAAGTTCAACTGTTTTATATTTTGAATTATCTTTCAATAACTCAATGATTCTTTTTTCTGTAACATCTGTAACCTTTTCTGTAACATCTGTAACCTTACTGCTTTTTTTGTCGCTTGTTAGCGTTGCTCTCGCTGAGCGCATAGGCACAATTAGTCTAAAGACATCTCCTTCCTCAAAATCCGGCTCTGCATCGGAATAGATTTTCGTATACTTATACAAATTCCGAACCCCGGAACCAAGCGAATCCGCATATCCAATATTTACAAAAAATTTCGCTATTATAGGATTTTTCGGATAAGGCATAAAATTCTCAAGACTAATTTTTCCCTTCCATTGTGTCCTGCTCCAATTTTCCGTCCATATCCTATCCTTTTCAATAATCAGTTTTGCCGGAAATGCGCTCTTAAATTCCCTATGCACAAGCAAGCGGTCATCATAACGGTCTAAGTTCTCTACACGGTAAATTGCATCGGTTTTGTATCCTGGTGCACAGGACTGAATGGTCTCTAACTTTCCAAATAGAAGAATACATGCCATGTTAAAACCTTCTTTGCCGCTTTCCATATCTTTTTCATAAAGTCCGGCGCTTCGTAACAACTCCATGTCCGTCATATTTCCCCAAGGATGATCTTTAAATTTATTGACAGCCATTTGTCGGGCTTTCCCTATTAGCTCCATGCACAAATCTTCCTTCGTGGCATACGGAAATATTTTACGCTCAATATACAGCCACTTCCCTTCCCAGCAGGAAATCTTGAAAAGCGTTTCAATCATTTCCCCCATCTCATTTATTTTATGATATAATTCTTATATAATTTTTCCTTTATCGGGATTTGTGCTCACGCGTTGCTGCCACAAATCCGTCATGCATAGAAAGCATCTCAGACTGAGAAAGGAGCATACCTATAAAAATGAATATCTTAGTTTTAAGCTGCGGCACCAGAAATATGTTGATACGTTACTTTAAAGAAGAAGGCACATTCGGGCGGGTTATCGGCACGGATTGCAGCTTATACGCTCCGGCGCTCTATGAAACGGACAATCATCATATCGTTCCGCGTATCACTTCCCCGGATTATCTGGATATCATTCTGGATATCTGCCGTCAGGAAAAAATAGACGCCATACTTCCCCTGCAGGAAGACGAACTTTATCTGATTGCTTCCAACCAGGAGCTTTTTACCAATGCGGGGATTACGCCTATCGTATCCGCCCCGGAAACGGTAGATCTTTGCCGGGACAAACACGCTTTTTACCGCCATCTGAAACAGCAAAAACTACCGACACTCTTAACTTGCAGCAGTTTTAGTGAATTTCAGAGACGTTATAAGGCAGGGCGCATTAATTTTCCGGTTTTCATCAAACCCGTCCGTGGCAGTGGCAGTATCGGCGCACGCAAAGTCAATAATATAGAGCTTTTGTCCGCCCTTTGCAAATACGGGGAAGAAGACTTTCTGATTCAACAGTTCTCCGAAGGCAAGGAATTGGGCGCGGATGTGTACATAGACATGATAAGCCACAAGCCTGTTTCTATTTTTACCAAGAGAAAAATGCGAATGCGCGCGGGTGAAACAGAAAAATCCATTTCCATCAAAGACGATGCGCTTTTTGATTTGATTATCCAGACGGTATCCTCGCTTTCCTTGACAGGACCTGTCGATATGGATATTTTCTGTATAGATGGGCATTATTATATTTCTGAAATCAATCCCCGCTTCGGCGGCGGCTATCCACACGCCCATAGCTGCGGCGTTCATTTTCCGCAGTTCATCGCCAATAATATCGCTGGCAAAGAAAACCCGGATACCATCGGCGATTATGAAGAAGGCATCTGCATGTTAAAATATTCGGATCTGCTGACCTTGCAAATACTTTAATAAAGAAGCTCCCAGGAAAGCGGCGTCCCTCTCGCGATATCCAGACGGGCACGCTTTCCTAAAACTTCTTCGTAGTACATAGTATGCAGACCATATCCCGGACGGATGGAACGTATATTCTCTTCCGTCAGTTTTTCTCCTGCTTTGATATCCTTTACTACAAAGAGGGAACGGGAACCATTTCGTTCTTCCTTCTGTTTATCTGTCAATCCATAAACGGACGTGCCACGGGCTTTCTCTATAATACGGATATTATCAACCATTTCTTTAAATTCTTCCGGCTCCATAGAAAAAGCGCCATCCGGTCCTCCGTCCGCACGTCTGAGCGTCAGGTGTTTTTCCACCATCCGGGCGCCCAATGCAACAGCGCCCACCGGCACTGCGCTTCCCATAGAATGGTCGGACAACCCTACCAGACAGTCATATTCCGCCGCCAGCGTCGGTATCATTGCCAGATTGACGTCTTCATACGGCGTCGGATAGGCGGAAACGCATTTTAACAACATGACTTCCTCGTTTCCCTCTTCCCTGCACACACGAAGAGCGCGTTCGATATCTTCCGGATAAGCAATTCCGGTTGCAAAAATCACCGGCTTCTGCTGCGCCGCAATTTTTCTTATCAGCGGAATATCGTTAATCTCATAGGACGCCACTTTATAAGCGGGCATGTCGCAGCTTTTCATGAAATCCACAGAAAGCGCATCAAAAGGTGAGGAAAAACATTCCATCCCCAGACTTTCCGCCAGCTCTTTTAACTTAGGCTGCCACTCCCAGGGCGTCGAAGCTTCCTCATACAAACGATACTCCGTCATGCCGTCCCACAGTCCGCCATGTATCTGAAAATACTCATTATCGCAGTCGATGGAAAGGCTGTCCGCCGTATAAGTCTGCAATTTGACCGCATCCGCCCCGGCTTCTTTCGCCGCGTAAACGATTTCTTTCGCCCTTTCATAATCATGCAAATGATTACCCGACATTTCCGCCACGCAGAAAACCGGCATATTTTCACCGATATAACGTTCTCCTATTTTTAGCTCTTTTTTCATACTGATAACCATGCCTTTCTTTCAACCAATGTCATTTATCATAAGACACTGACAACGCCACACAAATTCTTATCGCCAATGTTTCCGTTTTTATAACAATCCCATCATTTTACGGTATTTCAATTCCGCGATATCCCAGTCGTCTTGACTGTCGATATCCTGCACTTCGAGTCCGCTTATCACCATCGGCGCCATATGCGGCAAATCCGTCGTCTTATATTCCAGAAAAGGCTTGGTTCTACAGCAGTAAAACTGTCCACAGTCATGATAATAAGTTTCCAAATCCTGCGAGCGGGTTTTGGCATATTCCGGCCATTTCATCCGCAGCTCTCCCTGTTCATTCAGAATGACGCAGCGCTGCGGCGGATAGGAAAATGCCGTCACAGGCATCACGGAATCTGCGGTTTCCAAAAGTTTCATCGCTTCCTGCAGCTTCTTCGCCGTCACAAAAGGCGCCGTCGGATACAGACAGCAGAACGTCTCAAATTCCCTTCCCGACGCCTGGTATCCTTCCAGCACTTCTAACAGCACATCGTCTGTAGACGCATAATCATTGGCATTCTTATCACTCCTCATAAACGGAACCTGCGCGCCTGCGCCCCGCGCGATGGCGGCGATATCCGCATCTTCGGTAGAAACCATGACTTCTTCAAACAGCCCCGACTGCAGCGCCGCTTCAATGGAATACACAATAATGGGTTTCCCGCAAAATTCCTTAATATTCTTATGCGGAATCCGTTTGCTTCCGCCCCTTGCGGTGATAATGGCGATGGATGGATTGTTCATATTAATGACCTGCTTTCTGTCGGAGTTTGTGACGGTATATCTTTGCGATATCTGCCTTTGTGAGATGTAAAGTTTGTCAGGCATACTCTATTCCTTCTTATTTCTTTCTCCATACGGATATGTTTTTTCTGCCACCATAGATAAATTTTGCGACTCATCATACATATATAATACCTTTTCCTCTAAACCTTTTACTTCCTTCTTCCTCATCTCCCGATACACCACCTCGGCCAGCGCACTCATAATTGCATTATACTTCGCCGTATCCTCAAACAAGCTCTGATACGACTCCTGTGCTTCTACATATCCATCCTGTGCCGCCGCACCAAACGCTTTTGGGAAAATACTTTCCACAAAAATCTGCGGATCAGAAGACTGCGCCATCTTTGTTAATTTTTTATCAGAAAGCAGCTTATCCCGCAATGCCGACAGAATCACCTTATCCCCTTCTGTGAAATTACCCTTGAACTTTTCATTGATTTTGGCAATCACTTCATCCAAAGGCGCTTTTTCGTCCTTCCCCTTGACACCTTTGTGCTTTGCCGGAACATATATAGTCTTTGCTTCCTCCAAAGCAATTTCCCCTTGGAATGTCTTTTGCAGCTTATAATATTCCAGTTTCAGCTTGCCGTCTAAATCAATCGGTTCCTCGGCATCTTTCGGCAGCAATCCAATCAGATACGAACAGAATACATACTCCTTCTGCAGCTCTTTATCAAACATTCTAAGAATCTGCGATATATAGCT
>JAMPHJ010000093.1 GCA_023663465.1 Muribaculaceae bacterium
CATTATCGCCATATTTAAAAACAGTTCCTTTTGCTGCTTTCATGTCTATACCTCCTAATAAGTGATATCAAAGACTGCCGGGGCAGGAAAGGGCGCCTGTAACTGCGCTGGCTGCCGCTACCGCAGGACTTGCCAGATAGATTTCAGAATCGACATGTCCCATTCTTCCCACGAAATTACGGTTCGTCGTGGATACGCAGCGCTCCCCGGCAGCGAGGATGCCCATATAACCGCCAAGGCAGGGACCACAGGTAGGTGTGCTGACAATTGCACCTGCCTCAATAAAGGTTTTTAACAGCCCTTCTTCCATCGCCTGCATATAGATGGTCTGGGTGGCGGGAATCACGATGCAGCGCATTCCTTTTGCCACATGCCTTCCCTTTAATACTTCTGCGGCAATCCGCAAGTCGCCCAGTCTGCCGTTGGTACAGGAGCCGATGACTACCTGGTCGATGGGAATCTCTTCTTTGATTTCCTCGATTGTTTTCGTATTTTCTGGCAGATGTGGAAAGGCAACGGTGGGACGAAGCGTGCTCAAATCGATGGTATATTCTTCGTCATATACAGCGTCTTCGTCCGCTTCATAAATGGTATAGGGTTTGGCTGAATGCTCTTTCATATAGGAAACTGCCAAATCATCTACCGGGAAAATCCCATTCTTGCCGCCGGCTTCAATCGCCATATTAGCAATCGTAAAGCGATCGTCCATCGTCAGATGCGCTACGCCTTCCCCTACAAACTCCATAGATTTGTATAAAGCGCCATCTACGCCGATTTTGCCGATAATATGTAAAATGACGTCTTTTCCGCTTACCCATTTGCCGGGTTTGCCGATTAAGTTAAATTTGATGGCGGAAGGCACTTTAAACCATGCTTTTCCAGTCGCCATGCCGGCAGCCATGTCGGTACTGCCGACGCCAGTAGAAAACGCACCCAAGGCGCCATAAGTACAAGTATGGGAGTCTGCGCCGATAATGACATCCCCTGCAACCGTTAAGCCTTTTTCCGGGAGCAGCGCATGTTCAATCCCCATTTCGCCTACTTCAAAGTAGTTGGTAATTTCATTGCGGTATGCAAATTCCCTTACGCACTTGCAATGTTCGGCAGATTTAATATCTTTATTCGGAACGAAATGGTCTGGTACAAGCGCGATTTTATCTTTATCAAAAACGCCGTCCACCTTCATTTTTTCCATTTCTTTTATGGCAACCGGGCTTGTAATATCGTTTCCAAGCACCAAATCCAGATTTGCTTCAATCAACTGACCGGCTTCCACTTTATCGAGTCCTGCGTGCGCCGCCAGTATTTTCTGGGTCATTGTCATTCCCATGATAAGATTCCTCCTTTATTCGTTTACTTTTTATCGCATTTCCGAAATGACGTCATCTATGGAATGGCTTGTGATATACTGAAAAATATCCGTCATCTGCGCGGGAGATAAGCTCATATTCATCTTAATCCAGCTAATCACGACAAAAGTCATGGACTGCGCATAGTATTCTGCAATCAAATCCACGGTCAGTCCTTTCCTGGCTGCTCTCTTGCTTCCGGCTTTCTCATGAATGGCAGAAAACAGAATTTCCTTTATGAATTTTTTCGTAATCGTTTCACAGGAATTTTGACCTTCCAGCCGGACGACTTTCATATAAAACTCTTTATCCCTCTGCAGATTGGTAAAAATCAGCAGTAACCCATCCTTCAAAGACCCTTCCCGGATTAATGGAATCGTCGGATCTAAAATATCCGTCCGTATAATCCATTCCAGTAAGACGTATTTATCCTGAAAATGATTATAAAAGGTAGGCCGGATGACTCCGGCCTTATCCGTAATTTCTTTAATTGTGATTTTATCGATAGACGATTTTCTGGCAAGCTCTTTAAAACTATCCGCCAGTGCCCGATCCACGTTTGTTCTGCGCTGCATAATGCCTCCGTAGGACTAGTTGTTAATCAGTTTATCCTCGCCGTTCCAGCTATAAAGCTTTCTGATTTCTTCCCCGACTACTTCTGAAGGATGCTCAGAAGCCAGTTTTCTCATGGCTTTGAAATGTACCTGTCCGCCCGCAGAAGACATGTCTAACAGGAAGTCTTTCGCAAACGTACCATCCTGAATATTGGCTAATATTTGCTTCATCGCTTTTTTGGTATCTTCCGTGATAATCTTAGGACCTGTAATATAATCGCCGTATTCCGCCGTGTTGGAAATGGAATAACGCATTCCTGCGAAACCAGACTGATAAATTAAGTCTACAATCAGCTTCATTTCATGAATACACTCAAAATAAGCATTTCTTGCATCATATCCTGCTTCTACCAATGTCTCAAATCCTGCCTGCATCAAAGCGCAGACGCCGCCGCACAATACTGCCTGCTCACCGAAAAGGTCTGTTTCTGTCTCTGTTCTGAACGTGGTCTCAAGTACGCCCGCTCTTGCGCCGCCGATTGCGAGTGCATAAGCTAACGCGATATCCTGTGCTTTTCCCGTTGCATCCTGATGAACGGCTACCAGACACGGAACGCCCTTTCCTGCCTGATATTCGCTTCTTACTGTATGTCCGGGTCCCTTGGGCGCAATCATCGTAACATCTACATCCTTAGGCGGCACGATACAGCCGAAATGAATATTGAAACCATGCGCAAACATCAACATATTTCCAGCCTCTAAGTTGGGCTCGATATCTTTCTTATACATAGAAGCCTGTAATTCATCATTGATTAGAATCATGATAATGTCCGCTTTTTTAGCAGCTTCTGCAGCCGTATATACTTCAAAGCCCTGAGCCTCTGCCTTCGCCCATGATTTAGAGCCTTCATAAAGACCGATAATCACATGGCAGCCGGACTCCTTCGCATTCAACGCATGGGCATGTCCCTGGCTTCCATAGCCGATGACGGCGATGGTCTTGCCTTCCAGTAAAGATAAATTACAATCCTCTTGATAATAAATATTAGCCATTTCCTTTTTCCTCCATTTTTTTATTTTATGTTGCTGCTTACAGATAAGTAACGTTCTCGATGCCGCGTCCTAACCCGGCAATACCGGTTCTGGCAAGCTCCAGGATTTCATAGCCGTCCAGTAAGTTGAGGAACGCCTCGATTTTATCTTGATTTCCTGTCAGCTCGATAATCAGGCTGTCCTTGGACACATCGACGATTTTGGCGCGGAAGATATCGGCCACCGCAATAATGCTCTGCCGTTTTTCGGCAGATGCTTTTACTTTAATCATCGCAAGCTCGCGATAAACGCTTTCGTTTGGTTTAAGTTCTTTAATATCCCGGACGTCCACTAACTTGGCAACCTGTTTTTCAATCTGGTCAAGAATCTCGTCGTCCCCAGACGTCACAATCGTGATGCGCGTATAACGGGGGTCTGCGGTTACGCCTGCCGTGATACTCTCAATATTATAGCCACGCCTTGAAAACAGCCCTGAGATACGGCTCAGCACACCCGATGTATTGTCTACCAGAAGCTGAAATACTTTTCTATGCATAAGCAAATCCTGCCTTTCTAAGAAACTGTAAACACTGTCAATCATTTTAGCAATTATCCTGTGAAAAGTCAATATTTCCACACTATTCCTGTAGTTTTTTCTGACGAATGAAATTCTATATCAGGAATCCGCATCCATGCATTTTGGCAGCGCTAAAGTGCCTGTTCTTGCAACTTCCACGATGCTGATGGTCTGCAGCATATCGATTAATAGGTTAATTTTCTCTGGGGCGTCGCAAATCTGGATAATCATCAGGTTTTTGGACATATCAACGATATCCGCTTTCATAATTTCGCAGATTTCCATGATATCCCGCCGGTTGTCCCGATTATATTTTACTTTAATCAGCATCAGTTCCCTGCTGACGCTTGCCGGTTCATCGAAGGTTTTTACTTTGATGACATCTAGTTTTTTATTAAGCTGCTTCTCGATTTGTTCAATCGTCCGTTCGTCGCCGCTGCTGACGATGGTCATGCAGGATACCGCCGGATCATCCGTCTCTCCTACCGCTAAAGAATCAATATTAAAACTTCTTCTGGAAAACAGACCGGATACTTTACAAAGGACGCCGGACCTGTTCTCTACCAACACCGAATATATTTTTTTCATGGATCATGATACCCCTTTCTCAATCTCTAGCCCTATCTACGCGTTGCAGCATCGACTTTTTAAACCAGGTCCATCGGGTCGATAATGCATTCCATCAATACGGATTCATCGTATTTTAAAAATTCCCGGATAGCGTCTTCTACGCCTTCCATTGTAAAAAGGCGCATGAATTTCATATCGTATGCCATCGCTAGTTTTTCCAAATCCGGGCTGCCCGATAAATCCACGACAGAGTAATGGTCTTCGTAAGTAAAATGCTGGTATTGTCTCACCATACCGAGGTAATTGTTCTTCAAAACAATTATTTTAACAGGGACATCAAACTGACGCATTGTGGCAAGTTCCATCATGGACATCTGGAAGGAGCCGTCGCCGCAGACTGCTACGACCTGCCTTTTAGGCGCGGCAAGCTTTGCGCCCATTGCAGCCGGAATTGAATAGCCCATCGTTCCCATGCCGCCGGTTGTCAGGAATTTCCCATTTTTTACAATATGATACCCACAGGACCATATCTGATTCTGTCCTACGTCCGCCACATAGACGGCGTCTTCCTTCATTTCCTCGGATAAGAGTTTGATAAACATCGCCGGGTCCACATAATCCGGATTGGGCGTCCTCTTTTTTTCCATCGTTTCCCGGTAATCATTTAAGGTCTGAATCCATTCTTCATGCTCGCAGGTTAAGTCTTCTTTGAGGAAGTCTTCAAAAATATGTTTCGCATCTCCTACAAGCGGAATCGCTGCGCCCACATTTTTACCGATTTCTGCCGGGTCCACGTCGATGTGGACGAGAATTTTATTCTCCGTAATCAAATCCGGCTGATTGACCGCCCGGTCGGCAACTCTTGCACCCACCATAATCAGCAAATCTGATTCGTTCATAGCCCGGTTGGCATAGGGTTTTCCGTTGTTGCCCACCATACCGTAATACATGGGGTGTCGGGTCGGCATGACGCCAATTCCCATCATGGTCGATACGACGGGAATGCGGTGTTTTTCCACAAAAGCCCTAAATTCCTCTTCTGCTCCGCTCAAAAGCACGCCGCCGCCGGTACAGATAATGGGACGTCTGGCTTTGGCAAGTTCCCCAATGACTTTCTTAATCTGCACCGTATGTCCTTTGACGGTGGGTTTATAAGTACGCAGGTTTACGGTTTCTGGATAATCAAACTCCGCTAGTGGCGCATTCTGGATATCGATGGGAACATCGATTAGTACCGGTCCCCTTCTGCCGGAATCGGCGATATAAAAAGCTTCTTTGAAAATCCGGGGAATATCTTTTACATCTTTTACAAGATAACTGTATTTTACGAAAGATTCTACCGCCCCTGTAATATCGGCTTCCTGAAAGACGTCAGAACCAATCAATTCACTGTTTACCTGGCCTGTAATGCAGACAAGCGGGATACTGTCGGCAAAAGCCGTGGCGATACCGGTAATCAGATTCGTAGCGCCGGGACCGGAAGTGACTGCACAGACGCCGACTTTCCTGCTTACTCTGGTGAGACCGCTTGCGGCATGTGCCGCGTTTTGTTCCGTCCGAATTAAAATCGTCTTGATATCAGACTGTAAAATACTGTTATAAAATGGGCAAATCGCAACGCCCGGATAGCCGAATACATATTCCACGCCTTCCGCTTCCAGACATTTTACCATTGCATCCGCACCTAACATAATATGTTCTCCTCTCATTTTAGAATCCGCTGTGTGAGTTTTACGGCGTCCGCCGCATCTTTAGAATATCCGTCTGCGCCTATTTCATCTGCATATTCCTGCGTAATGACCGCGCCGCCGACGATGATTTTGGCATCGACTTTCTTTTCTTTGGCATAGTTAATGACGTTTCGCATCTGCTGCATGGTCGTCGTCATCAGTGCAGAAAGGGCGATGACCTGCGCATGGTGCTCTTTGGCGGCTTCGATGATTTTTTCTTTGGGAACGTCCTTTCCTAAGTCAATGACCTTAAAACCGTAGTTTTTTAACATCAACGCCACCAGATTTTTACCGATATCATGAATATCTCCCTCTACCGTGGCGATGACTACCGTAGGCATTTCCTGATTGGCGTTTTCTTCTAATAACAGCGGCTCTAAATATTCAATGGACGCTTTCATGGCTTCCGCACTGGCAATCAGCTGCGGTAAGAAATATTTTCCCTTATCAAAAAGCTCGCCCACCTCGTTGATACCGGGAAGCAATACGTCATCCAATAGTTTTTTGGGTTCATTTCCTTCTTCTAAGGCCTGTTTCGTATCGCCTACGATACCGTTTATATTTCCTTTTAAAACGTCGGCGCGCAGTTTATCGAGAATGGAAAGTGTCTGCTCCTGCGTGGCAGCCTTGTTTCCGGCAATGTGTATCCCGGATGGCGTCTTTGCAGGTTCGCCTAGTAGTTCCCGTTTTTCTTTCACCGCGTCCATCAGTTGAATGTAGCGGATATCGGCGTCTTTCTTATTTAATAGTAAATCGGAAGCAAACGCTAAGCTGACAAGCAACTCCTGGGAAGGGTTGGCAATCGCCATTGTCAGTCCCGCCTGGATTGCCATCGTCAGAAACGCCGTATTGATATAGCTGCGCTCTGGCAGCCCGAAAGAAATATTAGAGAGCCCGCAAATCGTGGCAAGCCCCTTTTCCTTACAATAGCGGATTGTCTCAAGAGTTTCCAGGGCGGCGGATTTATTTGCGCCTACCGTAGCGACCAGACCATCCACAATGATATCTTCTTTTCGCATACCGAGGGCATAAGCTTTTGTTTCGATTTTTTCAATGATATCTATTTTTTCCCGCAGATTCTTCGGCAATCCAGCGTCCGATAAAGGAAGCAGGATAAACATAGCGCCGTATTTCTTGGCGATAGGCAGCAAAGAATCAAATTTACTCTTCTCATAGGAAATGGAATTAATTAAGGCGCGTCCCGGATAGCGCCGCAGCGCTGCCTCGATTACTTCAACATGGCTAGAATCGATGGATAAGGGCAGATTGGTGACGCCGCTTATCGCTTCCATCGACTGTAACATCATTGCCTTCTCATCAATTCCGCTCATTCCCATATTGATATCCAATACAGAAGCGCCGCATGCTTCCTGCTCTTCTGCAAAGGCTAACACCATTTCCAGAGAACCTTCTTTTAATTGTGTTTGTAATTTCTTCTTCCCGGTAGGATTAATCCGTTCCCCGACAATCATAAAGTTATCGTTCAAATCAAAGGCCACTGTCTTGCGTTCGCTCGTCAGATAGCGGCATGTCCCTGCTTTACGGTGTCGAATCCGCATACCGCCGACCGCTTCTTTTGCTGCAGCGATATAGGAAGGAGTCGTGCCGCAGCAGCCGCCGATGATGGAAGCGCCCGCCTCGACAAGCTCTTTCATTCCTTCTGCAAATTCCGCCTCTTCCATATCATAGACGGTCTGTCCATTTTCATCTAAAGAAGGAAGTCCTGCATTGGGCTTGGCAATAATCGGGATGGTAGTAACCTCCGCCATATCATGAATAATTTCCTTCATTTTATCGGGTCCCGTAGAGCAATTTGCACCAATTGCTGCAACACCCAGACTTTCTAACACAACTGCCGCTGTTTTTGCGTCAGTTCCATATAGGGTTCTTTTATCCACCTCGAAGGTCATGGTTGCCATAACTGGCAGCTTGCAGGTTTCTTTTGCAGCAATGACGGCCGCCCGCGTTTCCTGTAAACTCATCATGGTTTCCACGACAAGCAAATCCACGCCCGCCTCCACAAGGTAGCGTATCTGTTCTTTATAAATGTCAATCAGTTCCTCAAAATCCATCTTCCCTATGGGGGCAAGCTGTTCCCCGGTCATGGTGAGGTCTCCTGCGATATAGGCTCTGCCCTCTGCCGCTTCTTTGGATATGGCGACAAGCGCATGGTTCATATCCTGAATTTTCTCTTCTAAACCGTATTCTTTTAACTTAATCCGGTTTGCCGAAAATGTCGGGGCATATAAGATACTGCTTCCCGCTTCTATAAATTCTCTTTGCAATGCTATCAGTGTCTCTTTATGCTCCAATATCCATTGTTCCGGGCAGACGCCGGCGGGCATTCCTCTTTTTAGGAGATTAGAACCTGTCGCGCCGTCAAGGAAAATGGGGTATTCGTTTAGTAATGCCTGAAATTCCTGCGTATTCATCACTCTTCTTGGCTTTCGCCATCCTCCTCTTCTTTATTCATATAACCGCCTCCGAAAATCTTGTCCTCTTCCGTATAAGTGACGCCTTCCCCTTCGGGGATTTCTCCGTGGAAAATGGTAATGATGTACTGGATTCTCGTATTTGCCCTCTCATAATATTCTCTTGCGGCCTCTTGCGTTGCTGCATCATAGGTTTCCCCCTCATAGGCCATATGATAATAGGATACCGCCATTGACATGTTTTCGCTTGCCTCGTCTGCAAGGCTTTCCACTGCTGAAAATTGTTCGGGGACTTCCAATTCTGCCATCCATGCCACCTCGGCATCCAGTGCATCCAGATAGGTAAGCATCTGTGATAGATAATCTTCTTCGGTAACGTCGATAGCGTTCATACTATCGTTATACTCTGCAATATGTTCAAAAAAAGTTTCCATATCAGTCTGATAACCCGTAAGTTCTTCATCTTCCCCGCAGCCAGTCAGCAGGAAACTACAAAAGAATAAGAGACAGAATCCCTTTATTTTTTTCAATGATATAACCTCCATCATATGTATAGTCTATTTAAGAATGTACCATAAACTGCGATGTAAATCAAGGATATGCGTGGAATCCCACGGAAATCAGCATTTCAATCCCTCACAGAAATCCTAGAAACGGGAAATGCGTATGACACATTTCCCGTTTATGACAACTTTATCAATTTTATTAGTGAATTTATACATGGAAGAATGCCAGTTCTTTTTCCAGTTTCCCGGCGATTGTCTTTAAATCTTTTGCGGCGCCTGCAAGCTGGCTAATCGTTGTATTGAGTTCCTGCATGGAAGAATTGGTTTCTTCTGTGGAAGCGGCATTCTCTTCGGAAACCGCCGACAGGTTTTCAATGACATCGGTGACTCTTATTCTTGCTGTATCGCATTCTGTCGTCTGACCATAAATATTCTGCGTTTCGGACATGGAAGTCTCAATACCAGTGCTGACGACGCCGAATTTTGATTTTGTCTCGTTTAGCTTACTCTGCTGTTCCGCAATAATCTCACTGACTTCCGCCATAATTTTAACGGAAGCTTCCGAATCTGCAGATAATTGTAGGATGATATCTTCAATGGTCTGTGCGGAGCTGTTGGAGTCCTCGGATAATTTGGATATCTGGGACGCCACTACCGCAAATCCGCGACCAGCTTCACCGGCTCTTGCAGCTTCAATACTTGCATTGAGCGCCAGTAAACTTGTTTCGCTGGCAATATCGGTAATCAGGTTAATCGCTTCCTGGATTTTCCCGACGGATTCATTGGTCGTTCTTACGGAAGCGTCTATCTTTTTGATTGCCTCGATGGTTCTGTCGTTGGAGTTACTTAATTCGCGGATAATCTGTTCAGATTCGTCATCGGCGTTCTTGATGCCCATAGATATTTCGTCCAGTTCCCTCACGCTGCCAACAATTTTCTCAATCATGGAGCCGATATCGGATACCTGCATCGTCGCCGACTCGATTTCTTCTGCCTGGATTACCGCACCTTTGGATACTTCTTCTATGGCACGGCTGATTTCCGTGGTAGTGGCGCTGGTCTGCGCCGCCATATATTCCAGGGAATCAGAAGTCTTGATTAAATTTTCCATAGTTTCCCGGATTCTACCGACCGTACCACGCAGTTTCTCAATCAGCCCATACATGGAAGCAACCATCATGCCAATCTCATCATCCCGATTTTTAGCTTTCTCACTGATTTTTGCCGCTTTTTCACTTAGCTGTAATTTCAATTCCCCATCAGAAATCCTGCCCAGCAGCTCTTCTGCATGGGAAATGACCGATACGATGCCCTTGACAAGAATAAAACAAATCACAAGGGAAATTACAAGAATCAGGATGGCAATTCCGATAATGTTGATTCTTCTCTGGGAAATTACCTTATCCACATCGGCGCTGGGTTCCCCGGCAAAAATCATGCCGACAATCTGCCCATCCCTGTTTGTCAAAGGTTTATAATAAGCGTAATAATTTTGATTGTTAATCGTAATACTGGTGGCGGAATAATCGTTTCCATTTTTCAATACGGCATCGATAACCTCATCGGACGCCTGCGTTCCGATAATCCGTTCCCCGGTATTTACATCAAGTAAAGAGGTGGCGCGCCTCGTATCGCCGAAAAATAGAGTAATATCGGCTTTCGAGCCTTTCGTATAACTGTCGATGACATCTTCGTTATCGGAGATACAATAATCCCCTTTGTAAAATTTCTCACCGTCCATATGGTAATCGCCTGAATCGATTGCATCATACGATGCGGAAACGCTCTGACATAAATAACTTAATGAGGTCAAAGCCTCGTCCTGCATTCCTCTCATCAATACGCTGATGGAATAGAACGCAATAACGGTTCCCAAAATAATCATGGGCAGGGAACACATTAAAATAATTTTCGTAAGAATACTGATGCCTTTTTTCTTTTCGTGCATTGGGTAACTCCTCTCTTTTGCTGCTAATTTGTAATGTAGTTTGGAAAATGTTGCTCTAATGCATAAATAAAATGAATAAACTCTCAGAATTTTTAGAGAAATTATCTTATTTAGGATATCATAAATTTTACAAAAAAGAAAGAGAAAATGTAAAATTTGTAGGTAATTTGTATAATTATATAATTGGGTTTAAAAAAGACAACTGGACAAAAGTTGCAAAACAGATTCATTAAGTTTCGCAACTTTTGTACCGGCAATCTTTCTACGCCCTGATCTGACCGTTTCCGATGATTTCATATTTATAGCTGGTCAGTTCTTTTAATCCCATCGGTCCCCTCGCATGAAGCTTCTGGGTGCTGATGCCGATTTCCGCGCCGAAACCAAATTCAAATCCATCGGTGAATCTTGTAGAGGCATTGACATAAACGCAGGCGGAGTCGATTCCTTGTAAAAATATCTGCGCATGTTCTTTGTTTTCGGTGATGATAGCGTCCGAATGCCCGGTCGTATATCGGTTGATATGCTCGATTGCTTCCTGTAGGGTGGCTACTGTTTTGATAGATATAATATAGTCTAAGTATTCCGTTCCATAATCCTCTTCTGACGCCGCCAGGCAGTCTGGAAGAATCGTCTGCACCGTTCTATCGCCGCGCATTTCCACATGTTTGCTGCGAAGCGCCTCCCCTAAAGCGGGCAGAAAGCTGTCCGCGATTTTTTCATGGACGACCAAAGATTCACAGGCATTGCAGACGCCGATGCGCTGGGTTTTAGCATTGATAATAATGGGTATCGCCTTAGCGATATCGGCATCTTCGTCGATATAGATGTGGCAGTTCCCGGTGCCTGTCTCAATGACCGGAATCGTGCTGTTTTCCACAACGGCGCGGATGAGTCCTGCCCCGCCTCTGGGGATCAAGATGTCCACATATTGTTTCAGCTTCATAAACGCATTGGTAACTTCCCTGTCCGTATCGGTAATGAGCTGGACGGCGTCCGCCGAAATGCCCTCGTCTGCCAGACTTTCTCGGATAATATTGGAAATGGCGATATTAGAATAAATCGCATCTTTTCCGCCTTTTAAAATGACCGCATTGCTGGTTTTAAAACAAAGCCCGAAAGCGTCCGCCGTTACGTTCGGTCTGGACTCGTAAATGATGCCGATAACGCCAATCGGAACGCGGCGTTTCGTAATCTGAAGCCCGTTGGGTCTCTGAAAAGTATCTAACGTCTCGCCAATAGGGTCCTGTAATGCCCGAATCTGCATCAATCCTTGTGCCATTGCATCAATACGTTCTACAGTCAGACGCAGCCTATCTAGCATTCCAGGATGCATACCGTTTTCTTTTGCGATTTGAATATCTTTTTCATTCGCCTCTAGAATTTCCTGCGCCCTTGCAGTCAACGCCTGCGCCGCGGCCTGCAGTGCATTATCTTTCTGCTTAGTCGTCAAAGTCTGTAAACCATATTTCGCTGCAACAGCTTTTTGCCCAATTTCCGTTAAATTGTACATGTCTTTATATTTCCTTTCTATTCCTATTATTTACGTTTAGAAATGTGTAGTTGTGCAGAAGATACAATCCATAAGCAGGTACTGTGAAAACGCCG
>JAMPHJ010000094.1 GCA_023663465.1 Muribaculaceae bacterium
AAGATAGGATTGAGTCTGTCATAAAGGTATATGGTATAGATATTTTTGAAAAAGATGATATAAATACAATTTTGAAAAAGACTGTTAATACAAGAAACAAGATGCTTCATATAAATGCGAACAAGAAAAACGTAATGACAGGTGGACAGTGCGGATTTTATATAAGAAAATATGTAGAATTATATCGAGTAGTTGTTTTTTCAGAGTTGAAACTTTGGAACACCAATATGGAGAAAGAGCTTATTGATGCAATTAATCTTTATAATGACGATTTTCCTAAATTACGAATTAAGATAAGGCGGGGTAATGGAAAACAAGCAATATAAAGTTGCATATGGATTCTGCAATTCTTCCAAATTGTTTGCAGATGTTTTCAAGGGATTTTAGATTATTTTCATTAATACAGTGCAAGGGCAGTCACAGACTTATGGAAAAAAATGTCCAAATCCCCCCCTCTAGTTTTGTATAGTTTGTCTTCTTGTCATATCTTCTTATTAGGATTATAATTTAGACAGATGATGATAAAAGAGTAGAAAGTCAAATGATTCTGAAAATCAGCTTATCCTAAAATTCGATAGGTGGTTCTTACTGAAACGAAATCAATTATTATTTCTATATCTTAGAATCGGCAGGGCAGACACACGGAGCGCAAGTGTGCCTTCGCGGGATTTTGTCTGTCTTGCCGTCTCAACCTAGAAAATCATTTCCCAGAAATCACATAACAAACGGAGGCAGCTTTTTGAATTATCATACAGGAGTTTATTGGAATCAAGGCGCGGTGCGGGATACAAACCAGGACTCGCTTGTGGCGTTACAGGCATTGACGTCCAGGGGCAGGGTACTTCTGGCGGCGGTCTGCGACGGAATGGGCGGGCTTGAGCTTGGGGAATACGCAAGCGGATATCTTATTGAGGAGCTTGTGACATGGTTTTACGGCGGATTCTTAGATGCGGTGGGCAAGAAGAAACCGCTGTGGGTCATCAGGCGTTCTCTGGAGCGAAAGGTTTTTCAGGTGCAGAACCGGATGAATGCCTATGCTAAGAAGAAAAACGTCGCAATGGGGACGACCATGTCCCTGCTGCTTTTGTGGGAAAAGAATTATATGCTCTGGCATCTGGGGGACAGCCGGATTTATCGTTTTACCGGGAAAGGGAAACGGCGGCGGTTCCGGCTTCTGACAAACGACCATGTACAGGGACGAAACAGGCTGACGAAATGCGTTGGAAGTTTTGGTTTTTTCAAGCCGGATTTTCAGATGGGCGTTTTAAAAAGGGGCGAGGCTTTTTTACTTTGCAGTGACGGTTTCTGGCATACGCTGGAAGAAAAAGAGCTAGTGGAAACGCTTATCTTAGCGGACATGTCTGAGGAAAAGAGTGAAAGGCGGTTAAAAGAGCTTGGGGAAGCCGCTATGCGGCGTGGTGAAAAGGATAATTTGTCAGCAGTCTATGTCTGGACAGAGTAGGTGGATGGGTAGGAAAGGGCAAGTTGCGTGAGTCGGAATTGTGATAGGATAGGGTAAAGGGGATTAGGATGGAAAAAGTGTTGGCGGGAAAATACGAATTGCAAAGGCAGATAGGAGAAGGGAGCGGCGGGATTGTATATCTGGCGTGGGATAGGCATTTAGAGCGGCCAGTTGCCGTCAAATCCCAGAAACTCCCGGAAAATCCTGCGGACTGCGATATGCTGCGCCGGGAAATGGAAATGTTAAAGACGCTGAAACACCCGATGCTGCCAGAGGTTTATGATTTTTTCTGGGAAGAGACGTCTTATCTGGTCATGGAGTATATACAGGGGATGAATCTGTATCAGATGATAGAAAAGGAAGGAGCGATAGCCGAAGAGCAGGCGTGCGAGTGGGCATTGCAGATTATAGATTTGTTTTCTTATCTGCATTCCCATAAGCCACCGGTAATTTACCGGGATTTAAAACCCCGGAATATGATGGTATGCCCGGATGGAAAGCTGCGCGTGGTGGATTTAGGAACGGCTTTTTTCTTCCGCTACAGCGAAAGGCGTATGGTAGGTATGGCGGGCACTTTCGGGTATGCTGCGCCAGAACAGCTTGGGGACGCGGAAAATACTATGGTAAAAGCGGATGAAAGAAGCGATATTTACACCTTTGGGGCGACGCTTTATCATATGCTGACGGGATTTGATCCTTCCCTGCCGCCTTATGGAATCAGACCTGTCCGTACCATGAATCCGGCGTTGACGTCGGGCATCGAATGGATTGTCAGAAGATGTACACAAGTGGAGCCGTCTAAGCGCTATCAGTCCATGAAGGAAGTAAAGGCGGATTTAGAGCGGCGGGCATACTTAGGAAGGCGGCATTCTATCGGAAGATTTGGCAGGAAAAACCGTTATGTCCTAAAAAGGTTGGAAAAGAAAATCTGGTTGACGGATAAAAAGACGGTGGGACTTCTGGCGCTTGTTTTTTTGCTTGGCGGCATGGTTTTTGGAAGGCAGCCTGTACATATTTATCATATGGAAGCGCCGCTTCCGGTCATTGTATACAATACCCAGGGGCAGAAAATGATTATCCGTTATGACAGTGTATATACGCCGGAAGGGAATCTGATTTTAGAGCTGGATGAGGAGCTTTTTGCAAAAGAAAACATACAGGAGTTGTCCGTCAGCCTGACAGATTGTCTGACCGGCGAGCGGCAGGAGCGGATTTTTTATGTGACGGGGAAATAAAAGAAATCGGCAAAACTCCTTTTTAATTCGGGCGGTTTGATGTAGAATAGGAAGAAGGATAAGGAAAGATTGAAAAGGCAGAATACAAGAGCGGCGAAAAGGAAAGCCGGCAAAACAAGAAGAAGTGAAAACAACGCAACAAGAAAACAAACGGAAAGCAAAAAGAAAAGAAAACGAGGGGAAACAACATGCATCGGAATCAGACGAAAGTAGTTAAAATCGGTGATAAGGTTATCGGCGGCGGGAATCCCATCTTAATTCAGTCGATGACCAATACGAAAACAGAAGATGTGGAAGCGAGCGTCGAACAGATTTTAAGGCTGGAGCGGGCAGGCTGTGAAATCATCCGCATGACCGTGCCGACCATAGAGGCGGCGCAGGCGATTGGAGAGATTAAAAAGCAGATTTCCATTCCGCTTGTGGCGGATATTCATTTTGATTATCGGATGGCGATTGCGGCTATAGAAAATGGCGCGGATAAGATTCGGATTAATCCGGGCAATATCGGAAGCCGGGATAAGGTGGCCGCAGTAGTGGCAGCAGCGAAAGAAAGAAATATTCCAATCCGGGTGGGAGTAAACAGTGGCTCGCTGGAAAAAGAATTGTTAGAAAAATATCATGGTGTGACGGCGGAAGGAATCGTGGAAAGCGCGCTGGAAAAAGTCGGGATGATAGAGTCCCTTGGGTATGATAATCTGGTAATCAGCATCAAGTCTTCCGATGTGCTGATGTGTGTCAAAGCCCATGAGATTCTTGCGGGGAAGACGAATTATCCGCTGCATGTGGGCATTACCGAGTCGGGTACGGTGCAGAGTGGCAATATCAAATCTGCTATCGGTCTGGGCATCATCTTATATCAGGGCATCGGCGATACCATCCGGGTTTCCCTGACCGGCGACCCGGTGGAGGAAATCAAGTCGGCAAAGCAGATTTTAAGGACGCTGGGACTGCGAAAAGGCGGCATTGAAGTGGTATCCTGCCCGACCTGCGGCAGAACCCGCATTGATTTGATTGGGCTTGCTAATCAGGTAGAGGAAATGGTTGCGGATATTCCTTTGGATTTGAAAGTGGCGGTTATGGGATGCGCCGTCAACGGACCGGGAGAGGCAAGAGAAGCGGATATCGGCATTGCGGGCGGTGAAAAGGAAGGTTTGCTGATAAAGCACGGTGAAGTCATAAGAAAGGTGCCAGAAAAAGAGCTGCTAAATACGCTGCGGGAAGAATTGCTGCACTGGGAAGAAAATACGGATTCTAGTCAAAAGGCGTAGATGCTGTTGCAGTAAAACCACAAATTTGTGCAGTGTTTGTTACAGGCTGAGAGAAAGGCATGGTCATTAGAATGTCCAAAAAGTTTTTTGATGTATTTCCCACTTTGAAGTTGGACAGTGGGCTGGAAGATTTGTATGAGCAGGTTATGGTGGAGCGGATTTCTGCGACGAAGCGGAAAGAGTTCCTTAGGATTTATATTGCTTCTGACAGGCTGATTCAGAAGGAAGATGTATTTCGGGTGGAGCGGGAAATGAAGAAACAGTTTTTCCCGAATGCAGCGATAACGATACGCATTTATGAGAAATTCCGGCTCTCTTCGCAGTATAATCCGGAGAAACTGATGAATCTGTATAAGGATAGCATTTTATTGGAGCTTCGGGAATATTCGCCGATAGAGTATCATCTTTTTAAAAATGCCGATATTACCTATCCTGCGGAAAATCAGGTCATGCTGACGTTAGAAGATACGGTCATGGGAAAGGAAAAGGCGGAGGAGCTGCTGCGCATTCTGGATAAGATTTATAATGAGAGGTGCGGTTTTTCCGTGGAGATTCTCTCTTCTTATAAGGAGCGCACAAAGAACCGGCACCGGGAAGAAGACGAGCAGAAATTTGCGATGCAGATTGCCGAGATATCCGCCAGATCCGGGAAAAGAAGCGAAGGTGTGGAGCAGACTGTCAAAGAGGGTGAAAATAAGGCAGCAGAAGCGGATAAAAAGACTGCCTCAGTGGACAGGGCAAAGGAATCCGCAGGCAGTATGCGTGGGGAAAAGAAGTATTCCGGCGATATGCGCAGACCTTTGAAAAGGTCTAATAACCCAGACGTCATTTATGGCAGGGATTTTGAAGAAGAAGCTATTGCGATAGAAGAAGTCATCGGGGAAATCGGGGAAGTCGTTATCCGGGGCAGGATTCTGAATCCGGATAAGAGGGCGCTGCGCAACGAGCGGACGATTCTGATTTTTGACGTGACGGATTTGACGGATACGATTACGATTAAGATGTTTATCGCCAATGAGCAGTTAGAAGAAATCAAATCTGCAATCAAGCCGGGAGCCTTTGTGAAAATCAAAGGGACGGCAATTATGGATAAATTCGACCATGAGCTGACGATAGGTTCTGTTTATGGCATCAAGAAGATACCGGATTTTACAACCTCGCGTGTAGATAATAGCGTACATAAGCGCGTGGAGCTGCACTGTCATACGAAGATGAGCGACATGGATGGGGTGTCGGAGGCAAAAGATATCGTTAAGAGAGCGTATCAATGGGGACATCCGGCGATTGCGATTACAGACCACGGAGTATTGCAGGCTTTTCCCGATGCCAACCATGTATGGGAAGATTTATGGAAGGCGGAGAAAAACAAGCGGAAAGAGGCGGGGGATGAAGACCCGGATAAGCAGGACTTTTTCAAAGTTATCTATGGCGTGGAGGCTTATTTAGTAGACGATTTGAAGGAAATCGTCACGAATGATAAAGGGCAGAATCTGGAAGAAACCTTTGTGGTTTTTGATATCGAGACTACCGGTTTTTCACCGGTTCATAATAAAATTATTGAAATTGGCGCCGTAAAAGTGTCAGGCGGGCAGATAACGGAGCGTTTTTCCACCTTTGTCAATCCCGATGTGCCAATTCCTTTTGAAATCGAGAAACTGACGGGCATTCAGGATAATATGGTGGTGGATGCGCCGCATATTGACGTCGTTTTGCCGCAGTTTCTGGAATTTTGTGGTGACGCCGTTTTAGTAGCCCACAATGCCAGTTTCGATATGAGTTTCATTATGGAAAACTGTGACAGGCTGGGGATCGGGCGTGATTTTACTTATGTGGATACGGTGGGAATTGCCAGGATTTTACTGCCCGGTCAGGCAAAACATACGTTAGATGCGGTGGCAAAGACCCTTGGTATCTCCTTGGAAAATCATCACCGGGCGGTAGAAGATGCGGAAGCGACGGCGGAAATTTTTGTGAAGTTTATTCCGATGCTGCAAAAAGACAGTGTAAATACGCTGGCGGATATCAACTTGCTGGGAAAATCCAGCCCGGATATTGTGAAAAAGCTGCCGACTTACCATGCGATTATCTTAGCGAAGAATAATGTGGGACGTATGAATCTGTACCGTCTGGTATCGGAATCCCATTTAAATTATTTTGCCAGAAGGCCCCGGATTCCTAAGAGTCTGCTGCAGCAGTACCGGGAAGGTCTGATTCTGGGAAGCGCCTGTGAAGCAGGAGAGCTTTACCGCGCGCTTCTGGATGGAAAATCAGACGCAGAAATAGCTAGAATTGTACGGTTTTACGATTATTTAGAAATTCAGCCGCTGGGAAACAATCAGTTTATGATTGCGTCAGAGAAGCTGCCGCAGATTACTTCTATGGAAGATATTATGAATATCAATCGGAAAATTGTCCGTATCGGTGAGCAGTTTCAAAAGCCGGTGGCGGCTACCTGCGACGTGCATTTCTTAGATCCGGAGGATGAAGTCTACCGACGAATTATTATGGCGGGACAACATTTTTCCGATGCGGATAATCAGGCGCCGCTGTATTTTCGGACGACAGAAGAGATGTTGGAGGAATTTGCTTACCTTGGGAGCGAAAAGGCGCAGGAAGTGGTGATTACCAATACGAATCTGATTGCGGATATGATAGAGTCCATGTCGCCCGTAAGACCGGATAAGTGTCCGCCGGTAATTGCCGACAGTGACAAACTGCTGACGGATATCTGTTATAAAAAGGCGCATGAACTGTACGGGGAAGAACTCCCCGAAATCGTGCGCGCAAGACTGGAACGGGAGCTGCATTCCATCATATCCAACGGTTTTGCGGTTATGTATATTATTGCGCAGAAATTGGTGTGGAAATCCGTGGAAGACGGTTATCTGGTAGGTTCGAGAGGTTCCGTCGGTTCTTCTTTCGTAGCGAATATGGCGGGCATCACGGAAGTAAATTCGCTGAGTCCCCACTATCTTTGTCCCAAGTGCCACTATTACGATTTTGATTCTGAGGAAGTCAAAGCCTACAGCGGCGGCGCGGGATGCGATATGCCGGATAAAGACTGTCCGGTCTGCGGCACGCCCTTACAGAAGGAAGGGTTTGACATTCCTTTTGAGACATTCCTTGGGTTTAAGGGGGACAAAGAGCCGGATATCGATTTGAATTTTTCCGGGGAATATCAGAGTAAGGCGCATAAATACACGGAAGTTATATTCGGGTACGGACAGACCTATCGGGCGGGGACAATCGGTACGCTGGCGGATAAGACGGCGTTTGGCTATGTGAAAAATTATTATGAAGAACGCGGACAGCGGAAGCGGATTTGTGAGATTAACCGTATCGTGGCGGGGTGCACCGGCGTCAGAAGAAGCACGGGACAGCATCCGGGCGGCATCGTGGTACTGCCGGTAGGGGAGGATATCAATTCCTTTACGCCTGTGCAGCATCCGGCAAACGATATGAAGACGGATATCGTTACGACGCATTTTGATTATCATTCCATCGATCATAACCTGTTGAAACTGGATATTCTCGGACACGATGATCCGACCATGATTCGTATGCTGCAGGATTTGACGGGGATTGACCCGGTTACGATTCCGCTGGACGATAAGCAGGTCATGTCTTTATTTGCTTCTACAGAAGCGCTGGGTATTACGCCGGAGCAGATTAGCGGCTGTAAATTGGGCTGCCTTGGGATTCCGGAGTTTGGAACGGATTTTGCGATGCAGATGGTCATAGACGCCAAGCCCAAATGTTTTACCGATTTGGTGCGGATTGCGGGACTGGCGCATGGGACCGACGTATGGCTTGGCAACGCGCAGACGCTGATTGAAGAGGGGAAGGCGACCATATCCACGGCGATATGCTGTCGTGACGATATCATGATTTATCTGATTCAGATGGGAGTGGACCCGGCGCTTTCTTTTACGATTATGGAAAGTGTGCGTAAGGGCAAGGGGCTGAAACCGGAATGGGAGGAAGCCATGAAGGCGGCGAACGTACCGGACTGGTATATCTGGTCCTGTAAGAAGATAAAGTATATGTTCCCGAAAGCCCATGCGGCGGCGTATGTCATGATGGCGTGGCGGATTGCCTATTGTAAAATTAATTATCCGCTTGCTTATTATGCGGCGTTTTTCAGTATCCGTGCTTCCGGTTTTTCGTATGAGTTGATGTGTCAGGGGCAGCAGCATTTAGAAGAGATGATGGCGGATTATAAACGCAGAAGCGATACCCTGTCCAAGAAGGAGCAGGACTCTTACCGGGATATGAAGATTGTGCAGGAAATGTATGCAAGAGGCTTTGAATTTACGCCGATAGACCTTTTTTCTGCGCAGGCAAATGCCTTTCAGATTGTGGATGATAAAAGACTGATGCCATCCTTTAGCAGCATCGACGGTATGGGGGAAAAAGCGGCGGAAGCGGTTGTGGAAGCCGCCAAAGACGGTCCTTTCTTATCCAAAGACGATTTTAGGCAGCGCACGAAAGTATCTCAGACAGTGACAGAGCTTATGGACAATCTGGGGATTCTTGGAAATCTGCCGGAATCCAATCAGATTAGTCTGTTTGATTTTGCGATGTAAGGTTATGCAAGAGGTCTATTGTGTAGGCACGGAAATCAATTTTCAGTCAGCATGTAGATATTGAGGTGGCAGGGCAGATAGAAATCCCGCGAAGGCACGCTCTCGCTCCGTGAAAAACGCAGCGGTACTAAGTTCAAAAGCCGCGTTGCGCCTTTTTCACTAAGGACCGGCGTTTTTCAAGGACCTTCGTAGGATTTCTATCTGTCCTGCCGGCTCCATGTTAAGGAGCTGACTGAAAATTGATTTCCGTGATTGTGCCGGTGCCTGCCTTTACAAATATTGGCTAAAATGCTATACTTTGAGAAAAAGACGAGGAGGAATGTATCATGTCAAGTGATAATAAGACGCCGGTTTCGGCAAATGAGGCGTTAGGGAAACTGCGTCAGGGGAATGAGAAGTATCTGGACGCATCGGTAAATTCGGGAGATATTTCATTAGCAATACGGAAGGATACCTGCGAAAATGGTCAGCATCCATATGCAATCGTGATTACCTGTGCAGATTCCCGTGTAATACCGGAAAGCATTTTTTCAGCAGGGATAGGAGAGTTATTTGTGATTCGTGTTGCGGGAAATGTGATTAATGAGTTCCAGCTTGGCAGCGTGGAATATGCAGCGGATCATCTTGGCTCGAAGCTTGTCGTCGTGCTGGGACATACGAATTGCGGCGCGGTAGGAGCAGCTGTCAGCGGACATACGGGTGGTTTTATTAAATCCATTACGGACGAGATTAAGGCAGCGATTGGAGAAGAAACAGACGGTTATAAGGCATGCTGTCTGAATGTCAGACATGGCGTCGAGAAGATTGAAAGCAGTCTGGAAATTCCGGCGGGCGGTGAGAAAAACGGCGTTAAGGTTATCGGGGCGGTTTATCATATCGAAGATGGACGAGTAGAGTTTCTGGAAGCGTAAATTTGGAATTTGGTAGGGCGGATACTGTACCAGCGGGGGCAGACGCAGTACTGAAAACAATTTTTAGCCAACTTTTTGACGATGGAACGGGCAGAATAGACAGAAATCCCGCGAAGGTCCTTGAAAAACGCCGGCACTTAGCGAAAAAGACGCAACGCGGCTTTTGAGCTTAGTACCGTTGCGTTTTTCACGGAGCGAGAGCGCGCCTTCGCGGGATTTCTGTCTATTCTGCCCCCCCAATATTCGATTAGATAATTCCCAATTCCTGAATCCTGTGATAAACCTGGTCAAAGACGTGTTTGTATTTAGGATTTTTCGCGGCTAGGCGGTTGAATTTATCTTTATGGAAACGGATATTTGTATAAGGAAGGAAATAGTATGCCAGTTCTTTTAGGGTTTCTGCGGTATTGAACATCTGGCTTAGGGTATCTGCGGCATTGCGGGAAAAATAGTCGGCTACAAGGGCGCAGTTAAAGTCAAACAGTGGGGCAAGATGTTCCAATCTGCCGGTATTATTGTTCATGAAAAAACCGTAATTCTGTGTATGTCTATCCGTATTTACGATAATATAATCCAGCACGGGAATGCTGGCGAACAGATTGCCCCACTTATCCAGACAGTATTTTTTGAAATCGATATTGCATCTTTTAGCATATTCCATGACTTCCCAGGCTTCGATGAATGAATATTGTTCCCCCACGAAATTTTTACAGATAGAAATAAATTCTGTGCCTTCCGAGGTTTCTTTGATGTCGCCCACATAGGTGATGCTTTCGGCGACGTTTTCAAAACAGGTCAGGATGTCTGCGGCTAAGATTTCCATATTGGTGTTGATATAATTATTGGTACGATCAGATTTGAGCATATATAATTCATTGCCCAGATGAATCCAGCCTTTCCGAAAAAGTCCCTTGGTGGTTAATTCCGGGCAGATGCTGCTTGTAGCGATGGTCGGGTCGAAGCCGCTTAAAGAGATGTCTACGATATCGCGCAATTTATTCTGCCGGATATTGACGTTTTTCCAATAGACGATTTCCGTATCTTCCCGAATCCAGTAACTGTCCTGGATGGATACGCCTTTGCACTTGATACAGATATCTACCCGGTTATCGATGGAATCTATCTGTGGTATCTGGAATGCGGCGTAAATCTGTTTTGCATTGTCTCTGGAAAGGGACAGTACCCGGTTACTTAAATAACTTTTTATAATCTGGACATTATGTAAGATATCTTTCATAGCGGCGGAATGCCGGATATTTGAACGCAGACAGAAAGGCAGAAGGTCATCCCGGATTACTTCGACGACGAAATCGTCTAAATCAAAATATAGTATTTTCATGTCTTGTAGCATCAAGTACATTTTATCACCACCCAATATTCATCATTTTACACATTAACACGACAATGGTCAATATTATTGGAAGGAAAAAGATATTTATCCCGGAAATCCCCTTTCATTTCCCTAGACAAACCTATGTAAAAAAGGTATACTTAAAACAAATTTGTAACAGAATCAATGGGGATAGGAGAGGGATTAATATGGGGTTTAAAGCGGTTCCTTATGAGAAAAGGATCAAAGAAAATATCAAGAATTATGCAATGGATAATCTGTATCCGGTAGATTCTTTACGGGCATATCTCAAAGAGTTGTCGCTGCTTACAGGTGCGGAGCTTCTGCTTACGGACAGGCATGGGGAAAAAGTGGTTTCTGCCGGAAATTTTGCCGGTTTTACCCCGGATGTGGTAGGCAGTCCGGGCAGGAAAATACGCGTATATAATAGGACGATTGCCCATCTTTACGCCAAAACGGAGCATGTGGATGAAGATAAGAAGCAGACGGTGGAGCGTATGATTGACGAGGTGGTAACGTTATTTTCCCATTTAGGCGAAGAAGCCTATCTGCATAAAGAGGCGGTTTTTTATCTTGATGAATTGGAAGAGAAGCTGGGCGAAAGACGGATTCAGACGGCGGATGGGGAAAAGGAAGACGCCTTGACGGGGGTTTATCATAAGTTCTATTTTGAGGAACGGATGAAGGCAATGGACAAATCGGAAGTCGTTCCGGTAGCTATCATCAATGCCAACATCAATGACTGGAAATACATCAACGACAATTTCGGTGATGAAGAGAGCGACCGTCTGATTAGGACGATTGCGGGCATCTTAAAAAATGAGGCGAAAGCGGACTATATCATCGGGCGTGTGGACGGCGATGTATTTATCGTCTTAATCCCGATGGCGGACGAAGGGGAAGCGGAGGATTATTGCAGCAGGGTGCAGGAAAGATGCTTTACCTATGAAGATGAAATATTGTCGCCATCCGTAGCGTGCGGCATCGTCTATAAGACCAATGTGGAAGAGCGGATAGCGGATAAGCTTCCAGACGCCGAATATGAGATGTTCAATAATAAATTTGAGATTAAGAATACGCCCGGATACCGGGAAAGGCTGGAAAAAAGAAATTTCTAAAAAAACTATAAAATCACATTTTTTGGTAAATAATAAGAAAACGAGAGAAAAAAAGAGAAAAACAATGGATAGGGCTAGAAAACAGCATGAAATACGGTTCTGTTTGTAGTTGCAAAGTGAAATAGATAAATTTAATATAATGCTAATGATTAGCACTCGGCGAAGATGAGTGCTAACAAATTACAAAAAGAGGGCGCGGCGCATAATTTCCGGTAAGGACAGGGGTTATGCAAATGCGGTAGTTTACAACAAAAGTCATAGTATGTAAAGTGTATCATCATTAAAGGAGGCAAACAATATGAAATTAGTACCACTTGGCGACAGAGTCGTATTGAAGCAGTTAGTAGCTGAGGAAACTACCAAA
>JAMPHJ010000095.1 GCA_023663465.1 Muribaculaceae bacterium
TAATGATACCTACTAATCTTATCAATCGCTTCCATACCGCTTGTCGCCGTATCAACCTGCATTTTCAGAGGCTCAAGCAGCCCCTCCGCCACCGTCAGATTGACCGCATTGTCATCGACAATCAGAATATTCGCTTCCGGGGCGATAAATTCAAACTCGCTCATCTCGGCGCCGTTTGTATCCATATGCGGGTCTTCGCCGTTTAAAATAATCGCAATATTTAAAATAGACAACGGCTTCTTCATGACGAGAAGATTAGGAATATCGTCATATTTCACCGTATCAAAAAAGTCTATCAATAATACAGCCGTCAAATCCGGATGGTCTTTCACATAGTCTTCCAGTGTCGCGGAGAAAATGGATTGCTCCACAAAAAGGAATTTCTTTTTATTCCCGTAATTCGCCGCAAACTCCGCCTCAGAGTCCAAATCCTTCCATTCTACGCCAAGTCTTTCCACATCTTGGAAAAACCGTTCTTTTACATACGGATTGGAAATCAAGCCGGTCACTAAAATATCCTCCGGGTTTTTCACACCAATGGATGGCGTATCGTCTATGATTTTCTGAGGAAGCACAAAGGAAAATTTACTTCCTTTCTCATATTCGCTTTCCACCCAGATATTGCCGTCCATCAATGCCAACAGTTGTTTGGATATGGCAAGACCAAGCCCCGTCCCCTCTATGTTACGGTTCCGTTTGCTGTTGACCTGCTGGAAAGACTGGAACAGCTTATCTAAATCTTCTTTCTTAATGCCGATACCGGTATCTTCGATGGATACCTGCAGCTCAATTTCATCGGGCGCGGCATTCATATAATCCATTTTCAGAAGAATCCGTCCCCTGGATGTAAATTTCGCTGCGTTGTTTGCCAGATTCAACAGAATCTGCTTGATTCTGATATTATCGCCCAACAGCTTACTAGGCAGGTTAGGCGAAATATCCAGAATCAATTCCACCTCTTTGCCTTTTAACCTCGTCATGACGATATTTGTGACATCATTCATAACGGACATCGGCTCATAATCCACCACGTTGATATCCATTTTGCCGGATTCTATCTTGGAAAAATCCAGAATATCATTGATAATCGTCAGCAGGGATTTCCCCGCATCTTTAATCTGATTAATATAATTTCTCGCCGCAGACGGCAGCTCTTCCCTAAGCGCCATCTCCGCCATTCCAATGACCGCGTTCATGGGCGTCCTGATTTCATGGCTCATATTGGCAAGAAAGTCTGATTTCATATTGGAAGTCTTCTCTAAATCCACCTTCGCCTGATATACAAGATATTTATTATAAGCAATATCCGAAAGTACCTCCGCAATCATGGAAAGAGACTGCGCCGCATTGTCAACCACTTCCTGGTCCAGAATTTTAACTTTCTCTATGGCTGCCAGATACTGATTAGGGTCTACGCCGATTTCCTTGGCAATCCTTTTTATTTCTTCGGGATCGGGTTTCTTCGTCAGAACCTGCCCGCCGATAAAACACCCCACCATTTTCCCGTTTGCCATAATCGGCGCCGCGAAATCTGTCAGCCCCGCATGGCAGGTGTATGTGGTTGGTCTCCCGTTTTTGATGGCAAGATCCGCGCCAGCCTTATCACAGGCGGCGCAGCGCATACAGCCCACCGGGGAATTTCTCGTATATTTCATACAGAAATCGGAAAAATTGGAACCGTCGGTCACAGGTATGCCGTTGGTATCCGTTGTAAGAGCCGCAATGCCGCTCATACGGGCAAAAGCATCCTGTATTCTCTGCAAAATATTTCTATCAATCAAATCGGTCAAATACATTTCATAGTCCATATGCAGCCTTCTTTCCTCATCATCTGTCTGCCATCCCTGAAATCTGCCTGATACTTAATGATTCATCACCGATGCAATCGTATCTAACAGTTTATCTCTATCGATAGGCTTCAATAAATAACTCTGCGGTTTCAATACGAGCGCTTCCCGAATTTTCTCACGTTCTGACACACCTGTCAGAAAAACAACCGGTATATCCTTTAAAGAATCTACCGCCCTTATCTTTTCCAAGACGGCGGGACCGTTTTCTTCGGGCATTTCAAAATCCAGTAAAATAAGGTCCGTCTTCTTGCGTTCCAGAAACTTCATTGCGATTTTGCCGCTGACCGCCGTCGCTACATCATAATTATCATGCAATTGCTCCTTGAGCATCTTTAACATCATCGGACTGTCGTCCACCACTAAGATATGCTTCCGCTCTTCCGGTTCTGGAACCTGTTCCGGGGCGGGCTGCCCTGAAGCCGCTGGCGCTGCTGCCGGAATCCTAGACGCTGCGGGTGCAGGCGCCGTAAGCGCATCTTCTAGCAGGGACAATTTTTCTTTCAACAAAGAAATATCCGCCGCGTCGCTTTCTCCGGAAGCCACAAGACTATCTACATCTTCTTTTTCCGGCTCTTTTCTATATGCCGCTACATAGTCTTTGCGCTCGTCTAAGAAAGCCCATATTTTTTCCCGGATCGAAATCGCTGTAAAAGGTTTTACAATCGTCATATTTGCCACATTTACGGCTACTTTCTCAAATTCGTCGCAGTCCTCTTTCGAGCCGATTAAGATAAAAGGAACCCTTGACTGCGCCAGTGCATGTTTAATCGTACTCATCTGCCTGAGAGCATCCTGCGATTCATTATAGATACAATATATGAAGGCGTCCGGGCTAAAATACTTGAGATGCCTTACAACGTCTCCAAAACGTATTGACGTCGATACCACTTCAAAACAATCATCCATTTGAATAAAAAAGTCGTCAATAATGGGATTATTTTTCCCCGACACCAAGACTCTGAACTTCATTACGGTAATACCTCCCCTTTCTACTTCTTATCAAAAAATATTAGCATATCTGACCGTTTTTGGCAAGAATTTGGCATCCGCTGCATCCTGCGCAGTCTTTCTGCCATGCCACATCTTTATCGTAAAGCTCCGCCGGACTTGTGAGCATACAGACTGCCTGGGCGGCAATTCCCTCCCCGCTTCCAGTAAAACCAAGCCCTTCCTCGGTCGTTGCCTTGACATTTACCTGCGAGACTTCTATATGCAGCGCGTCCGCGATATTCTCCCGCATGGTATCAATATAGGGACGCAGTTTCGGCTGCTGTGCAATCACGGTCGCATCGATATTTTCAATCAAAAAAAGCTGCTGCTCCAGCAATTCTCCCACATGTTCCAGCAACTTCATGGAAGAAATATCCTTATATGCCAGATCCGTATCAGGAAAATGCTTTCCGATATCCCCTAAGGCTGCGGCTCCTAAGAGTGCGTCCATGATGGCATGTAGCAGCACATCTGCATCCGAATGTCCGAGCAGCCCTTTTTCGTATGGTATTTCCACGCCGCCAAGGATGAGTTTCCTATCCTGTGTCAGACGATGCACATCATATCCTGTTCCAATTCTCATGCTTCCAACAGCCCCCTATCCCTTACAAGCTGGATAATCAGCTTCGCGGCATAATCTTCCCCCAATGCTTTCGTATTGATGGATATGTCATATTCCGCCGGGTCCAACCAGTGATGTCCGGTAAAATATTTGTAATAGTTCGCCCGGTACTTATTGGTCCTGATAATTAACTCTTCCGCCTCGCCTTTTGACTTCTGCAGACGCTCCATGATATTGGACACGCACAAATCCATAGGCGCATGGATATCGATTTTTACGACGTTTTTAAAATCGCGCAGCACATGATTCGCCGCCTTTCCAATAATCACGCAGGGCTCTTTGTCTTCTGCGGCCAAATCCTTAATGACCTGCGCCTGGAAATTGAAATAATTCTCGTCGGAAAGATAACGCTTGTCATTGACCTGATAAACCCTGCCTTCATACGCGCCTTTGGAAGCGTTGATGGCGATAGCATTCTTCCTTATCTTTTCATTCGCCTCGAAAAAGTACCGCTCATTGATTCCACTCAAATCTGCAGCCATCTGGAGAATCTCGATATCATAGTAGGCGATGCCAAGTTCCTCGGAAACCTTTCTCGCAATATGACTGCCGCCGCTGCCAAATCCCCTTGAAATCGTAATCACATAATTTTTCATACCGACGCCCCCTTCTCTTTATGACTTATAATATAGTCAAGCAGCTTATCCGCTACTTCGTCTTTCCCCATCAACGGAAGCTGTATGCACTCTTTTTTCGATAAAAGCGTCACCACATTGGTATCGGTTCCAAACCCCGCTCCCGCCTGTTTTAAACTGTTTGCCACGATAAGGTCCAGATTCTTTTTCTCTAACTTCTTACGGGAATTTTCCAGCATATTTTCTGTTTCCATGGAAAATCCGCATAAAAACTGCTTTTCCCCCTTATGGGCGCCCAAAAAAGCCAGAATGTCTTCCGTGCGCTCCAACTCTATCCATAAATCATCCTCTTTTTTCTTCATTTTCTCATCGGCGGCATGTTTGGGACGATAATCCGCCACCGCTGCTGCCTTAATGATGATATCCTGCTCTGCTGCATATTCTTTGACTGCTTTTGCCATATCCGCCGCCGAGACGGCTTCTATTCCATGCACGCCAAACGGTATGGGAATGTCCGTTTTTCCGGTAACAAGCGTCACTTCCGCGCCCCGGAACATCGCCGCCCGCGCGATGGCATATCCCATCTTGCCGGTGGAATGGTTACTGATATAGCGCACCGGGTCTATCTTTTCCCTGGTGGGTCCCGCAGTCACCAATACTTTCATGCCCTCCATGTCTTTTGGATGCAGCGTCCGCAGGATAACTTCTAACAGCGCCTCCGGCTCCGGCATTTTCCCCTCTCCCGTATCGCCGCAGGCAAGATATCCTTCTGCGGGGGCAATGACTTCCATGCCATAATCCGCCAAAGTTTTCAGATTATCCTGTACAATTGGATTCCGATACATCCGGGTATTCATCGCGGGGGCAAAAATCTTGGGACATTCGCAGGCAAGCAGCGTCGTCGTCAGCATGTCGTCCGCGATTCCATGCGCCGCCTTGGCAATCACATTGGCGGAAGCCGGAGCAACCAGAACTACGTCCGCCAGCTTGGCAAGCGCGACATGCTCCACGCTGTACTGAAAATTCCTGTCAAAGGTATCCACCAGACATTTGTTGCCAGTCAGGGTCTCAAACGTAATAGGGGTGATAAACTGCGTGGCATTCTGCGTCATTATGACAGTAATGTCAGCTTTTTGCTTCTTTAACATACTGGCGAGGGAAGTGGTCTTATATGCCGCAATACTGCCTGTTACGCCAAGTACGATATGTTTTCCCTGCAACATTCCTTATCCTCCCGCTTGTTTATCTTCCCACTTCCTTATCCATCCTGTATTACTCTATATTTTTATGATAAATAATAGAAAGTCCTTTCAACGTCAGTTCGTTATCATAGACAATCTTTTTCTTGCAATAGGGTACAATGCTTCCTGAAAGTCCGCCCGTTGCAACGATATTCGTCTCATATCCAAGTTCTTCCCAGATACGCTCTATCATGCCGTCCATACACGCCGCCTGCCCCATTACGATACCGCTTTTCATACAGTCGATGGTATTTTTACCAATCAGCTTCTTCGGCGCTTCCAGACTGATTCTGGGCAGCTGGGACGTGCGATTGACGAGGGATTCCAAAGATACCCGGATTCCCGGCAGAATCATGCCGCCGATATAATTTTTCTTCTCATCCACGACGCTGATTGTCGTCGCCGTGCCCATGTCAATCAAGATAATGGGCGCGCCGTAATATTTCAGTCCGGCCACTGCATTGACCACCAAATCGGAACCTAACTGTCCCGGATTATCCATCAGGATATTCAGCCCGGTCTTGACGCCCGGTCCCACCAATAGCGGCGTGATGTGCAACAGCTTCTGGACAGCCGCTTTTATGACATTGTTAAGAGGCGGCACTACGGAAGCGATGATACAGCCTGTAATACCCTGCATCTCAATACCATACAGCTCCAGAAGCGTCTTAAATTCCACCACATATTCCAATTCCGTTTTGGAAATATCCGTCGATACTCTCTCTACGAAATAAATCTTTTCCTGCTCGATACAGCCGATAACAATATTGGTATTGCCGATATCTACCGCTAAAATCATCCTTCCCGCCTCCTGTCAGAATTTTCTTAACGACTCACTTCTCTTTTTGCGCCACGGATTAGGGCGATATCAGAAGCCGCTTTTTCCCCCATAATGGGTTTCACCTGCATAAGCGCCAATCCTACGCCCGCTACGATAATTGCCGCAACTACCGCTTCCACGATGCCATTAAAACTGATGATTCCCATAATCGTATCAAATACGGCTTCTCCGGCGATGCCTAACGCCTGTGCGTAAGCATCTCTATATAAGACAAAAATACCGCTCATTACAAACAGCGTATTGGTAAACGCCCCGGCAAGACCGGCATAAGCAAGCGCAATATTCACCGTTGCCTTCTTTTGCCCAATCACCGTTAACAGGACAAATAAAACCACGCCCGCCACAGCCCCGATAACGGCTCCCGCGGTCGCAGCGCTATTTCCGATGCGCTCCTGTAATAAACGACTGCATAACATACCCAGGGATACTGCCAGAATGACAGATGCCGCAAGATTCACCACAACACGCGCAGCTTTCTGTTCGCTTTTTAATACCCTGCGAATCAGAAGATAAACATAATAAGGCACGATGCCGACTAAGATTCTCGGTATAAAGCAGATATAAAGGCTCTTGAAAATACCGGAAACCCCGACAAAACTGGCGGCAAGCACCGGCGAAAATACAAACGCCGAAGGAGTAACCGCATTAAAGGTGTTGTTGATAAAACTTGTCAGTCCGAATGTGAATCCCAAGAATGCACCTTTCTTTGGTCCAAGAAATAGCGCTCCAAGGATAACCGGGATATGGATAATCGTTGCATTGATTACAACTAACGGGATATATCCCAGCGGTGTGAATGCCATTATAATAATAATGGCGGTAAAGAGTGCCGTCAGCACAAGTTCATAAGTCTTTTCATTTTTCATGGTACATTTCCTCCTGTTATTATTCTCTTATCTGAGATACAATACAGTATTATTATACCATTACGCTTTTTTTTTGACAATAGGGGGGCTTGGGGTTCATGGAAAAATGCGTACCATCAACCGCCAAGATACGCCCGCTTCACCGCATCATTGTGCAGCAGTTCCTCGCCGGTTCCGCTCGTCACAATCCGCCCGGTTTCCAGCACATAACTTCTGTCCGCTATGGAAAGCGCCATCTGCGCATTCTGCTCTACCAGAAGAATCGTCGTTCCCGCCTTATTCAGCTCCTCGATAATCTGGAAAATTTTTTCCACCAGAATCGGCGCAAGCCCCATAGAAGGTTCATCCAGCATCATCAGTCTGGGCTTGGACATCAGCGCCCGTCCCATCGCCAGCATCTGTTGTTCCCCGCCGGACAAGGTGCCCGCCACCTGTTTATAACGCTCTTTCAAACGCGGAAACCTGTCGTAAACGCTTGTAATTAAATCCGCAATTTCCGCACCGGAGCGGGTATACGCTCCCATTTCCAGATTTTCCTGGACGGAAAGCTGTAAGAAAATACGTCTTCCTTCCGGGCAGAGCGCCATGCCCTTGCCGACAATTTTATGCGCCGGAACGCCCAAAAGGGAGCTGCCCTCAAACTCGATGCTGCCACTGGCAGGTTTTAAAAGTCCCGCCACCGTATTTAATGTCGTAGATTTTCCCGCGCCGTTTGCCCCGATTAACGTAACGATTTCGCCTTCATTCACTTCAAAAGAGATTCCCTTGATGGCATGAATGTTTCCGTAAAAAACATTGATATCTTCCACTTTCAACATGCTCATGGCTTAACCTCCTTCTTTTTCCCCAGATACGCCTCGATAACCTGCGGGTCTTTCTGTATCTGCGCCGGATTTCCTTTCGCAATGATTTTACCGAAATTCAGCACCGCTATATTCTCGCAGATTTCCATGACCAGACTCATATCATGCTCGATTAAGAGGATTGCAATCTGAAATTTATCCCGGATGCTGCGGATATTTTCCATCAGCTCTGCCGTCTCGGAAGGGTTCATCCCCGCCGCCGGCTCGTCTAAAAGAAGTAGTTTCGGCTCCGTCGCCAGCGCGCGCACGATTTCCAGGCGTCTCTGCGCGCCGTAGGGAAGGGAGCCCGCCGTCACGTCCGCCATATCCTGCATATCAAAAATAGACAGAAGCTCCAACGCCTGATGATGGATTCTTTTTTCCTCGCTCCAATAGCCGGGAAGTCTGAAAATACCGCTCCACATTCCATATTTTGTATGGTTATGTAAACCGATTTTTACATTATCTTCCACACTCAGCTTTTCAAACAACCGGATATTCTGAAAAGTCCTCGCAATTCCTGCACGATTGACCTGTATCGTATTCATGCTATTGATATCCTTGCCATCTAAAAGGATTCTGCCCCGTGCCGGCTGATAAACTTTGGTCAGCATATTGAAAACCGTCGTCTTTCCCGCACCATTTGGTCCGATTAATCCCGCAATTTCCGTTTCAGAAATAGTCATATTGAAATCATCAACAGCCGTCAGACCGCCAAAATCTATTCCCAGATGGGCAACTTCCAGAACCGGACGTCCCGTTTTTTCTTTTTCACTCATTTGTCTGCCTCCTGTGTCTGAGTTTTCCGGCAATCCCGGCGCCAATCCTGCCAATTACCTCTCTCGCCTTCTGGTTATTGGTCAGAATCATGACAAGAATCAACACGATTGCATAGACTAACATCCGGTAATCCTGCAACTGTCGTAACATCTCCGGCAATACTGTCAGAAGCGCCGCCGCAATGATAGAGCCGCGAAGATTTCCGATTCCACCGAGTACCACAAATACCAGAATGAGAATGGAAGTATTGAAATCAAACTTCTTCGGCACCACGGTCGAATAATTCAACGCATACAGCGCGCCCGCTGCGCCCGCCATCGCTGCGGAAAGCACGAACGCCATCATTTTATATTTCATGATATTTACGCCGCAGGACTCTGCCGCAATCCGATTGTCCCGAATTGCCTTAATTGCGCGCCCGGCACGGCTGTTTACCAGATTCTGTATCATAAAAAGTACAATCAGCACGAGAATAATCGCGCTTGCAAAAGTAGATATCTTCTGGATTCCCAACGCGCCCATAGGACCGTTGATAATCGTAATCCCATCCGCCTCAAGCCCCAAAGATACCGCATCTTTCATGCTAAGATGAAGACCATTGCCATCTACGCCGACATAGAGACAGTTCAACACATTTTTGATAATCTCGCCAAAGGCAAGGGTCACAATCGCCAGGTAATCCCCTTGCAGCCGCAGTACCGGAATCCCGATAAGCGTACCCGCCAATGCCGCTATCAAGGCTGCTGCCACGATAGCAAAAGCTAAGCGAAGCGGGGACAATGTCACTGTACTTTGTAGACAGGTGGACACAACCACGCCGCTAAAAGCGCCTACACTCATAAATCCTGCGTGTCCTAAACTCAACTCGCCGGACATTCCCACTACCAGGTTCAGGGCCAGCGCCATAATCACATAAGTACATATCGGAATTAACTGTCCTGAAAAAGAGCTGCTCAATTTCCCCATAGAAAGCAGACTCTGGAAAATTACAAAAAAGACCAGCACAATGCCGTAATTGATATAACTGCTGCGCGCACTTTTGGATAATTTTTTCATATGACTTTGCACCTACACTTTCTCGCTGATTTTCTTGCCAAGCAGACCTGTCGGTTTGACAAGCAGAATCAGAATCAGCACGGAAAACACAATTGCATCGGATAGTTGCGTAGAAATATACGCTTTACCGAATATCTCAATAATGCCAAGCAAAATACCGCCAATCATTGCGCCGGGAATCGAACCGATACCGCCGAATACCGCAGCAGTAAACGCTTTGATACCGGGCATCGCGCCCGTCGTCGGCATCAGCGTCGGATACGCCGAACAAAGCAGCACGCCCGCAATCGCCGCAAGCCCGGAACCGATGGCAAATGTCAGAGAAATCGTAGCGTCCACATTAATCCCCATCAACTGCGCCGCTTCCTTATCCTCCGATACCGCACGCATCGCTTTCCCCAGCTTGGTTTTATTAGTAAACAAAGTTAATGCCAGCATAATGACGATACACGCCACAATCGTTACCAGCGCCACGGCGGAAATCTGCAAATCCCCGATGACTAACGGCGGCAGCGGCACCATGTTGGGATACGCTTTCGGATTAGACGTCCAGATTAACAACGCCACATTCTGTAAAAAGTAAGAAACGCCGATTGCCGTAATCAAAACTGCCAGAGACGTGGCATTTCTAAGCGGTTTATAGGCAAGCCGCTCTATCACAATGCCGAGCATAGTGCAGACAAACACCGACAGTAGAACGGACGGAATAATCGGCAGACCCAGATAGCTTGTGGCGCAGAATGAAATATAACCGCCTATCATAATGACATCGCCATGCGCAAAATTCAACATTTTGGCAATTCCGTAAACCATAGTATAACCCAGCGCGATAATCGCGTATACGCTGCCAAGGCTGATACCGTTAATCAGATAGTTTAACATACGACTCCTCCCTATTGCCGGTCATCCGCTTCCTACCGGCTGCCAATCCAATAAAAATCAACGTTTCCCAAATTTTTCGTTATTCATGACAATAGAAGGCACACCGCGCGGACTTTCCATTGTCATGAATAACGAAAGGAGCTGCGCCATCAGACGACAGCCCCTTCCTTTTTCATCCATTAAGAGCTTACAGACCTACATATACTCCATTTTCAATCACAACAGCCTTAGGCGCTTTGTTAACCTCGCCCGTAGCAGTCCAGGTCATACCTTCCCCTGTGATTCCATCTACAGAGAAGGATGAATCTGCAAATACGGAAACAAGGATTTCGCACAATTCAGAATAGCTTACGCCGTCTACGTTAAAGCCGCCGTTCTTATCCGCATAATAGGATAACGCTGCATAAATCGCATATGCACAGTCATAACCGTCTGCTGCAAACTGAGAAGGCACTTCGCTGTGTGCAGCCTGATACTTCTGTACAAAAGAAACGGTTGCATCGTCCTGTGCGTCCGCAGAGAACGGAGTCAGCAGCATAACGCCTTCCGCTAAGGAAGTATCAAAGCCTTCTAAGGAAAGGATACCGTCCATACCGTCTACGCCGAAGAATGTTACGGAATAGTTAGAGGACGCTGCCTGCTGCATAATCAAAGAAGCCGGCGTATAATAAATCGGCAGGAACACTAAATCCGCACCTGCATTCTGCGCTTCTGTCAGCTGTACAGAAAAGTCGTTCGCCGTATCGTCCGTAAAAGTCGTTACTGATACGATTTCCATTCCCAGCCCATCTGCAGCGCTCTGGAACGTCTGATAGATTCCTGTGGAATAGGCATCGGAGTTGTTATAAATAACCGCAATCTTTTCCGCTAAGTTATGGTCAAAAATGTACTGTGCGGAAGCGGAACCCTGGTTCGGGTCAGCAAAGCAAAGCTGGAATACATTGTCTTTGCCCGCCGTAACAGATGTTGCAGAAGCAGACGGGGTCAGCATAAACATACGATCCGCATATGCCTCGGAAGCTACCGCTACACAAGGCGTCGTCGTAACGCAGCCGATAACTGCCTGTGCATCCCAGTCTTTTAAGTTATTGTAAGCATTGACGGATTTCTCTGCATCGTGCTCGTCATCCTGTGAGTTTAATTCAATCTGGAAATCGGAGCTGATAGCATTGATTTCATCTACAGCAATAGAAGTTCCTCCATCAACCGCATTGCCGTATAAAGCAGCTCCGCCGGTCAAAGGTCCAATCAGACCCAGTTTCAGGGTTCCTGTCAGGGAAGAAGAACCTGCATTTGCATTGCCTGTAGTACCTTCCCCCGCATCGGTATCTTCTGTACCAGCGTCTCCCGTATCCGCATCTTCTGTACCAGCGTTTCCCGTATCCGCATCTTCTGTATCAGAAGTATCGGAAACGGCTCCGTCGTCTGTTCCTGTGCTCGCAGCATCGCCGGCATCAGCGTTGCCACCGCACGCTGTCAATGAGCAGACCATTGCGGCTGTCATCAACATTGCAAGTAACTTTCTTTTCATAATAATCTCCTCCAAACTTAAAAATTTATAAAAAATGACCTTCTCTTCTGTGGAGAAAGCCATCTTTGACTGACAATAAAACAAATAGAACCAACTGGCAGCCGGTAGCCATTCTCTGTCAGACCGCCATGTGTTTTCTTCCGTGCATAATAGCGAGAGGGGGACTTGAACCCTCGACACCACGGGTATGAACCGTGTGCT
>JAMPHJ010000096.1 GCA_023663465.1 Muribaculaceae bacterium
ACGCAAAAAATCGCTGCAGCACGCATATTTACTGGTGTTACAGCGATTTTCTTTTTGTCAAACTGTCAAAGACAGGATTGTAGCGTACGCTATGCCGTACGTCAATATTATGTTATGCGTTTTTGGCAATTGTATCACGCATATTACTACTGCACCAACATATTCTCAATAAAAATCCCATACCCGCTCGTAGCGTCCTGTACCAAAACATGGGTGACTGCGCCGATTAATTTACCGTTCTGGATAATGGGGCTGCCACTCATCCCCTGTATGATGCCGCCGGTCAGCGTCAGAAGTTCCTCATCCGTTACCTTCAAAACCAAGCCCCTGTTGACGTTATCATTCTCTAAATGCAGTTCTTCTATAAGAATGTCGTAGAATTTCGGTTCGCCGGTCACGGAACAGATAATCTGCGCCGGTCCGGTTTCCACTTCCTGCTTTAGAGCAATCGGAATTGGCTCATAAGGTGTCTGGCGCAAGACTTCGTCCTTACAGACGCCGAAAATTCCTTCCGCCGTATTTTCTGTAATCTCGCCGATGATATTTTCATTATTATATTCGATATATCCGGTCAACTCGCCGGGTGAGCCGCCTTTTCCCCTCGTAATGCCCACGATTTCCGTCTTATACAGGGAACCTTCGCAAAGCCGCATCAGTGTGGACGTATCCACGTCGTTAATCCCATGTCCCAGCGCACCGAACGTATGATCTGCATCTACATAGGTCAGTGTGCCGATTCCCTGTGCATTATCCCGAATCCAGACGCCCAGCTTCCATTCACCGCCCTGATTGGTCTCCGGTTTGATTTTTACCTCGGTAATTTCCTGATTGCGCCGCAAAGTCATAATCAGCTCCCCACCGCCGGATTCTTCTATCATGGATACAAACTGCTTTTTATTTTCCACTTTTTCCCCATTCACATCCAGAATATAATCCCCCGGCTGTAAAATATATTTTGCCGGGGATATCGTTTCCCCTTCTGCATCTTTAAATTCCCCGACGCCGACGACTAATACGCCTTCCGTCTTCACATAAATGCCAATCGGAATCCCCGATGGAATCAGCATTCTATCCTGAATCACCTGAACATCGACGCTTTTATAAGGAAGGATCCCAAACAATTTCAAATCCATTTTATAGTTATCAATCTGATTTGCCTTGAAGGTAACGCCTTTTGCCAGATTCACATGAATGCTTTCTACCTGCGTAGACAAGCTTTCTACCGCTTCTTCCTGATAAATTGTGCCGGAAACGGGTACATGTATATTCAATTCTTCTTCTACCCCCGCGCGTATCTTAATGGTAGAAGGCACCTTTTTCCAGTAATCCATGTACACTACCGTTATCAGCGCTACTATCCCGGCAGTCAGTAATATATATAAAAATCTGCGATATAGTTTCCGTTTATTTTCCGTCATGTCAACCACTTTTCCCTTTCTTAAACATACAAAAAAAGAACATACAAGAGTATGTCCTTTTTAGTATATGAAAAATCTTTGATTTTAATTTAATATTGCTTTGTTTTTGTTGCCAAATCTTTCATTTCCCTTGCATTATTCAACACATTATCCGTAATACTGGCGCCTCCAAGCATTCTGGCAAGCTCTGTTACGCTCTCTTCTTCTGTCAGTTTCTGGATAAACGTCGCAGCGCGGTTGTCAACTACAGACTTCTCAATCTGGAAATGCGTATCCGCCATCGCTGCAATCTGAGGCAGATGCGTGATACAGATAATCTGATGCCGTTTTCCAAGAATCCCCATTTTTTCTGAAACTTTCCAAGCCGTCTTACCGCTGATGCCGGTATCGATTTCATCAAAAATCAACGTCTCGATGTCGTCCCTGTCCGCCAACACCGTTTTGAGGGCAAGCATAATCCTGGATAACTCGCCGCCGCTTGCTACCTGCGAAAGCGGTTTTATCTCTTCCCCCGGATTGGTGGAAATCAGAAAGGCTATCTTATCATAACCATCGGCACTCATTTTATCCTCCATAGGCTCCACCTGAATCTCGAAGGCGACGTCTGCAAAATTTAAGTCAATTAAAGCTTTCTTCATGGAAGCCGCAAGTTTTTCTGCGTTTTTTCTGCGAATTTTGGAAACCTCCCCGCAGAGACGCAGCAGTTTCTTTTTCAGCTTTCCTTCTTCTTCCGTCAGTTTTTCCCGGTATGCATCGAAATCCTGATATTTTTCCAGTTTTTCCTGCAATTTTCCCTGATAGGCAAGAATCTCTTCAATCGTATCGCCATATTTTGACTTCAAATGGTTGATGGTATCCAGCCTGCTCTCTGTCTGGGCAAACAGCTCCCCGTCAAATTCCAGCCCGGCTAAATAATCCGCCGCCGCCCGGTTATAGTCATTTAATAAGCTATCAATATCCAATAATTGCTTTTCAAATTCCAAAAGCGCCTCGTCATAAGGCACAATAGACTTGATTTCCCTAAGTGCCCTGCCAATCGTCTCACCTGCGCCGCCGTTCTCATAGCCGCTCATTTGATGCGCGATGCTCATCGCTTCCTGTATCTTCTGTCCGTGGACAAGTTTCTGGTAAGATTTTTCTAACGCAGTATCCTCGCCCGCCGTCAACGCCGCCTGCTCGATTTCCTGCGTCTCAAATTCGGCAAGGGATACTTCCCTTTTTCTGGTATCCTCGTCGATATTATCCTGTGAAAGCTTTTTTACCACTTCCCGGTACTGCTCATAGCATTCTTTTAGCTGCGCCTTCGGTCCGTCTAACTCTTCCCGTGCATAATCATCCAGAATCTCCGCCTGTTTGGTATTCTTTAGCAAAGATTGATGCTCATGCTGCCCATGAATATCAATCAGGATATCCGCCAATTCCTTCACCTGCTTAATGCTGACCGTCTCGCCGCTTATCTTACATAAGGACTTGCCCGGCATAATTCTTCTTTGCAGGATAATGGTGCCGTCTTCGTCTATCGGCAACTCCAGGGCGCGGATTTTCTGCTGCTGTTCCTCGTTTTCCACTTGAAAAACCAATTCTATCAAAGCATATTCTGCGCCGCTGCGAATCATCTCTTTTTCCGCTTTGGCGCCCAGTGCAAGATTGACAGAACCTAAAATAATCGATTTTCCTGCTCCGGTTTCTCCCGTCAGTATGTTCAGCCCGTTTCCAAAATATACTTCCGTTTCATCAATTAATGCAAGATTTTTCACATGTAAGCTTATTAACATAAGTTATTTTCCTTCCAAATATACCTCCGCCGTCAATCCCCCATTTTCTTATGCAGAACTTCCAGAAAACTTTCCATGTTGAGTTTCAGGATGCCCGTCGTTTTAGAGGCTCTTCTGACGACAATTTTGTCCCCAGTCCGCAAAGTCACCTTATGCGTCCCGTCAAAATTGGCTTCCACTGTCTGTATTGTTTTTTCTTTTCCCTCCGGAATCTCTATTGTCACCTCATCTTCCGGCGATAAAATAATACTTCTCGTATTCAGCGTATGCGGACAAATCGGCGTCAGCAGAATCAGATTGGCTCCGGGTTCCACAATCGGCCCGCCCGCAGACATATTATAGCCGGTAGAGCCGGTAGGCGTCGCCACAATGATGCCGTCAGCGCTGTAATTGTTTAAAAATCTGCCATTCACATAAATATCAAACTTTAAAATCTGTAAGGAGCCGCATCTGGATATCACGATATCGTTGAGGGCAAAGTTATGCGCCCCGCCATTTTCCTGCTGGAAAACGCTGCCCGCCAGCATCATCCTGTTTTCCAGTGTATAGTCCCCTGATAACAGTTTCTCTAGAGCCTGTTCCATATTGGCGATTTCCACTTCCGCCAGATAACCGAGCGTGCCAAGATTCACTCCTAAAAGCGGAATCTCGTATTCTATCATATCCCGCGCTGCCTTTAAAAGCGTTCCGTCCCCGCCTAGGGCAATGACGCACTCGATGCCTTCGGGAATCACCATAGGTTCCGCCATTCTTCCAAACACGGCGCAGGAAGTTTCCGCCCCGTGCTCCTTTAAATAACACGCGATTTTTTTTGTGTAACTTCCCTCCGGATCCTTTGCCTTATTCGTAATCAGGAAAAAATGTTTCATGCCCATCCCTCCGCGTCCGCTCCAGCGGACTCAACTTCTGATGCGCTTCTTTTACCGTTTCGCCAATCAAACGCCCCAGCGTCTCTTCCTCAGGTTTTCCACCCGATGCGGCAAGACAATCGTTTAAGGCTTTTTCCGCCTCTGACTCGGTAAGCGATAAGATATCCTGGGAAAGCCGCTCCTTTTTTTCCAGACACACCAGATACTCAATATTTCCTTCCGGTCCTTTGATGGGCGAATAGGTTAATCCTTTGACCTCAAACCCGGTGATATTGGCATAACAAATGATTTTTTCTATCACTTCTTCATGGATTCCCGGTTCCCTGACGACTCCCTTTTTTCCTACTTTATCCCGTCCCGCTTCAAACTGCGGTTTGATAAGGCAGACCATATATCCGCCCTCCCGCAGAAGATTTCTTGCCGGAATCAGGATTTTCGTCAGAGAAATAAAAGAAACGTCAACAGAAGCAAAATCCAGCCTATCCTCAATGTCCGCAGGCTGCACATAGCGGAAATTCGTCTTTTCCATACAGATAACTCTATCATCCTGCCGCAGTTTCCATGCCAGCTGCCCATGCCCCACGTCCACGGAATAGACTTTTACAGCGCCGTTTTGCAGCATACAATCCGTAAAACCCCCTGTGGAAGCTCCGATATCCATACAAATGCAGTCTGTTAAGCTGATGGGAAACGCTTCCATCGCTTTTTCCAGTTTCAGCCCACCCCTGCTCACATATTTCGGAGTACCGCCCCGGACTTCAATCTGAATGTTTTCTTCTTCAAAAGACGCTCCTGCCTTATCTTCCCTCTGCCCATTGACAAAAACGCCGCCCGCCATCAAGATTGCCTTCGCCTTTTCCCGCGAATCTGCATATCCCAGCTTTACCAGTAATACGTCTAATCTTTCTTTCACTCTTTATCCTGCCCCATCCCGGCGATATATTCCGTCACAACCTTTTTGACAATGGAATCTGCGTCAATGCCGACTTCCTGCTTTAACAGTTCCACATTGCCATGCTCTACATATTCGTCTGGAAGCGTAACGCACAACACTTTCGTATCGACGCACAGCGTATCTACATAAGCCCTGACCTTCTCGCCAAAACCGCCGCTTTCCACATTTTCCTCCATTGTGACAAGTAACTTATGCTCCCGGCATGCTTCCCTAACCGCCTCTTCGTCAATCGGTTTGACAAAGCGCGCATTTATCAAAGAACAGGCATAGCCCATCTCTTTTAGCTGTTTCCTGACGTCTAAAGCTACTTTTACCATACTTCCCACCGCAAACAGCATAATATCTTCTTCTTCATAAATACACTCGCTCTTCCCATAGCGAATCTCTTCCCGGTTCTCTTTCAGACCGTCAAATGCCTCACCTCTGGGATATCGTATCGCAATCGGCGCGGCAAAAGCAAGCGCAAATTTTATCATATCGGACAGCTCCCATTTATTTTTGGGCGCCATAATATGCATATTGGGAATCGAGGACAGATAGGATAAATCAAAAATGCCCTGATGCGTTTCCCCGTCACTTCCCACCAGACCTGCCCTGTCGATGGCAAACACAACAGGTAGATTCTGAATGCACACATCATGCAGAATCTGGTCATACGCCCTTTGTAAAAAAGAGGAATAAATCGCCACAATCGGCTTTAAGCCGCCCGCAGCCAGTCCCGCTGCAAACGTAACTGCATGTTCTTCTGCAATCCCCACATCGAAAAACCGCTCCGGGTACATGTTACGGAACCGCTTTAATCCCGTTCCATCCGGCATTGCCGCCGTAATCGCAACAACTTTCTCATCCCGCTGTCCAAGTTTACACATAACCGTAGAAAAAATATCTGTATAATTTGCCTTAGCGCCCTTAGAAACAGGGATTCCTGTCTCGATATCAAAAGGCTCCGCCCCATGAAATCTTGCCGGATGCCTCTCAGCGGGACCATAGCCTCTGCCTTTCTGCGTTATCACATGAATTAACACTGCTTTTTTGACTTTTCTCGCTTCTTTTAACATCCGCATCATTGCCGGAATATTGTGCCCGTCCACTGGACCAAGGTATGTAATGCCCATATCTTCAAAAAACATCCCCGGTACGACCAACTGCTTAAAACTGCTTTTGGCACGCTGAATCTGGGATACCACTTTATCGCCGTACTTGGACTTTCCGTGCAGGGAATTATAGATTCCCTCTTTTAAATCCAGATACATATCCGCCGTCCTGATATTGTTCAGATATTTGGAAACACCGCCTACATTTTCGGAAATCGACATATTATTATCATTCAGGATGATGATAAAATTCGTATCCAGCCGGGAAGCATTGTTCAAAGCTTCATACGCCATGCCGCCCGTCAGGGAGCCGTCCCCAATGACGGATACGATTGTATTCTTTTCCCCCTTCAAATCCCGTGCCTTGACCATGCCCAGCCCTGCGGAAATGGAAGTGGAGCTATGCCCCGTATCAAAACAGTCGCAGTCGCTCTCTTTGCGCTTCGGGAATCCGCTCATACCGCCGTACTTGCGCAGATTCTCAAATCCCGCCCGTCTTCCGGTCAGTATCTTGTGGGTATAGGATTGGTGCCCCACGTCCCAGATAATCTTATCTTCCGGCAGATTCAGCGATAAATGGAGCGCCATTGTCAATTCCACCGCGCCCAGATTGGAGCCTAGATGCCCGCCCGTCACACTGATGGACTGAATCAGAAACTGTCTTATCTCTTCCGCCAGCGCATTATAATTTTCCGGCTCGATTTTCTTAATGTCATTGGTACTTTCTATTTTTTCCAAAAACATAGTATGCCCCTTTATTTCTCTCTGTAAATTAATTGTTCTACCAGTTTTTCCAGAAAAAGATTTCTCTCAGGAAATGATGTCAGTATCGCAATCGCCTCTTTCGACAATGTTTCCACCATCTGCGCCGACTGCTGCAGCCCATGTATAGTAACGTATGTTATTTTATTATTCTTTTCATCGCTCCCTATCGGTTTCCCAAGGATTTCCTGCTTGCCGGCAACGTCTAAGATATCGTCCTGAATCTGGAATGCAACGCCGATATTGTAAGCGCACTTTTCCATTGCCGCTACCTGTTCTTTATCCGCTCCCGCAAGAATGGCGCCAATCATCATAGCGCATTGTATCAATGCCGCTGTCTTATGCTCATGAATAAACAAAAGCTGCTCTTCTGTTACCTTATCCGGCATATCCTCCGTCTCGATATCCGCACACTGCCCGCCAATCATGCCATAGACGCCGGCTTTCCTGCCCAGAATAGAAAGCGCCAACGCCGCCCGCTGGTAAGCTTCTTTATCCTGCGCTTCCCCAAAAGCAAGGCACGCGGTCTCAAACGCATAATTAAGCAGCGCATCGCCTGCTAACACTGCCATCCCTTCCCCGTACACGACATGGGTGGTTTTCCTGCCGCGCCGGTATGCATCGTTATCCATCGCTGGCAAGTCGTCATGAACAAGCGAATAATTATGTATCATCTCAATCGCCGCCATAAAAGGCTCTATCATTTTCCCGCTTCCGCCAAACATGGCAAAAGTTTCCGCCATCAGCATTGGGCGCAGTCTTTTACCGCCGGACATCATGGCATAGCGCATCGCCTCTATCACTCTCTTCTGCTTTCCCGCTTCCTCCGGTAAAAAGGTCTGTAGCATTGTCTCAATGGCAGCCGTCTTCTCTTCCAGCTGTTTCTCAAAATTCATAAAGCTCTCCATCCTCGTTAATCATCAATACCTGTTTCTCTACTTTATCTATCTTCTCATTGCAGTACTGCAATAATTTCATGCCTTCCTGATAAGTACGAAAAGACTCTTCTAGCGTAATCTCTTCCTCTTCCAGCCGCCCTATCGTATGCTCTATCTTCTCAAAAGCCTCTTCCAAGGAAAGTTCCTTTTGGGCTTCCTGGCCCGCTTCTTTTTTTTCTGTTTTTGCCATAACCGCCTAACTCCTTTTCGTCCGCCGGTGCGACGATTTTCTATTCTGTAAAAGCCATCTTCTGCTTGTCCACAACTTTACTGAAAATTACACCGTCTTTCACATAAACCTGCAGCTCGTCCCCCGGTTCTGCCTGTTCTATCCGGCACACCGTCCTGCCTTGTTTATCCGCCGCATAGGCATAGCCCTGATTCAACTTCTCAAGCGGTGATAAGCCCTTCATCTGTTCGATGTACAATGCCAGCTGATGCCGTTTTTCTGATAAGATTTTCGTCGCACAAGTTTGCAGACGTTCTTCCAATTTCAGCGCATAAGTCCGTTTTTCCCGTATCTGGTTCAAAGGATTCAGATACTTCATCTGCATCTGATAACGGTCTAACCTGTTGCGGTACTGTTTGATACACCCTTTACATAGATGCTGCATGGTATAGGCATATTCATGCAGCATTTCCTGTACCTGTTCGACATCATACACGGCAAGCTCTGCTGCCGCAGAAGGCGTCGGCGCCCGTAAATCCGCTACAAAATCCGCTATGGTCGTATCCGTTTCATGCCCCACTGCAGAAATAATCGGAATCGGACAGTCAAAAATTGCCTGTGCCACCGCTTCTTCGTTAAACGCCCACAAATCTTCTATGGAACCGCCGCCTCTTCCAACGATAATCGTATCGACGCCGTAGGCTTCCATTGCATGAATCCCGTTTATGATGCTTCCAACCGCCATATCCCCCTGCACAATCGCCGGATACAAAATAATCTGCACATACGGATTCCTTCTGGAAGCTATCTGGATAATATCCCGGACTGCTGCGCCCGTCTGCGCCGTAACGACGCCAAGCGTGCGGATGTATCTGGGAATCGGCTGTTTATACTCTTTCGCAAACATCCCGCGTTCTTCCAATTCCGCCTTTAACTGTTCAAACCGCTCGTACAGCGCTCCTGCGCCATCCTGCTTAATTTCCCTGGCATATAACTGATATTTCCCGTCCCGTTCGTAGACATCAACAGTACCGCTTACAATCACCTGCATACCTTCCGTCATCCGAAATTTCAACCCGTTTCGGCTGCCGGAAAACATAACACATGATATTGTTCCTTTTTCATCCTTTAATGTAAAATAAATATGTCCAGAGGAATGATATTTGCAATTACTGACTTCTCCCTTAACCGAAATAGACTGCAACATAAAATCCTGCATGAACATATTTTTTATATAGGAATTTACTTGTGCTACTGTATATACATTCTGCATGATAATCCCTCATCAAACGGCGTTTATGCAAACTTCGCCAAAATACCGTTGACAAACCCTGCTGACGCGTCCTGACCGAACTTCTTGGCAAGCTCCACCGCTTCATTAATCGCTACGCCGGTCGGCACGTCCTCATCAAAAGTAATCTCATAGACTGCTAATCTCAGAATGGTCAAATCCACTTTTCCCATCCTGGCAGTATCCCAATGTTCCGCCTTCTCATTGAGCATTTTATCTATCGTTTCCAGCTTTTCTACCACTTTCTGATATTTGGAAGAAATGTATTCTGCATCTTCACCTTCCGCCGTACAGTCGTCTTCAAAAAATAGCTTTTCCTGTTCGGGCATATCTTCCAATGTATTAAATTCTATCCGAAACAGCAGTTTAAATATCTGTTCTCTCAATTCTCTTCTGCTCATGCAAACTCCTACTTTGTCCTGTCCCTATTTGGACACATTGATGCCCGCGATACGGATATTCACATCCGTTACTTCCAGCCCTGTCATATTTTCTACTGCATTTTTGACTTTCGTCTGCACTCTCTGGCAAGTCGCCGGAATATTAAAGCCATACTCCATCATAATCGCCAAATCCAGTTTTACTTTCTTCTGCAGCACTTCCACCCTTGCGCCTTTGACAACATTTCTGACGCCGACCCTGCTTAAAAGCTCATTGGTCACATTGCCGGACATCGCCGCCACACCTTCTACCTCAGTCGCTGCAAGCGCCGCAATCATAGCGACCACATCATCCGCTATTTTGACCGAACCGAGACTCTCGTTTTCTTCTACCACATAAGTACTCTTATTCAATTCCTGCTCCATATAAAACCTCCATTCCGGCTCAGCCTGTAAATTTGGGCATAAGCACAAATCAATCTTGATTAAGTATAACAAAATTTATTACTTTTGCCTAGTACCGAAATCATAAGAATTGGCAAACCTGCAAGCCCTTGCCGATTACAGCCAGAAACTCATACTGTACTGCTGGGCATTATCCGTATAAGAAACAACTCCATCAGGGCAGTCCAGATAATCGAAAATGCCCTGATTGATAATCAGCATATCTTCCATACTATCATAAATTTCCTGTGTAGCGCACTTCAAGGTAACATAGGCGCTGCCCTTATCGTAGCCTTCTTTAAAAATACGCATCAGCTGTTCTTCATCCACACTCGTAAAGTACAGCCCCTCCCTGACGTAATAATTCGCTTCAATCGACATACATTGGGGCATTTCCACCACATTATCGATGGTATGGGTCTTACATAGCTGCTCCGTCGTCACGCATAAATAATCATAATTAATCGTCGGTATCTTTTTTTCCGGGTAGGACGCCATGCTCCCTACCGCCTGATAGGAAGCGTCCCCCCAGGTAGTGTCCACATAATACCATTCGCCGCCTATTTTCACCAGATTCCATGCATGACCTTCCCCTTCCGAGACTTTCCCCAGCACAAGGGTCGCATCAATCCCTGCTTTCTGCAATAAATACTGGGTTGCCTTCGCATACCCCTGACAGACTGACCTTCCATACAGAAACACCGAACAGATATTCTGGTTATCTTGTACAGACGCATCGTATTCCGTATGGTCAATCAGATATTCATAAATATATTTCACCGTCTCATATTCATCGGTGCCGTCAGGAAGTCCTGCCAGACACTGGTTTACATAACTATCTATTTCTGTCTGCCTTTCGGCCGCTTCCGCCTTTGTAAGCCGATAGGTTCCTGTAAAAGTGATTTTTTTCAAGACATCGCCCAATGTATACTGTGTGTAGGTATATCCGTCCACATAGAACAATTCCGGGTGGTCATTTAATACACACTGAAAAATGCGGGAAATTTCCTCATGGTCCAGACTGGAAAGCGTTACATCGTCCTGAAATTCCGTCAATGCCCACAAGATTTCAAGATAAATCGTCTGCTCCTGCTCTCCCAGACACTGATAGGCATAATCTCCTGTCCGATTTTCCTGCAAAAGCAGTTTTTCCTCATAGACGTCCGCCCTTTGAGCCGTCACAACTGCTTCCCCATCCTGCAGCTCTATGGTTTTCACCGTCCCGCTATCGGAAACGGTCTGGTCAGAAAATAGCGGAACATGCCTATAATCCTCTGAAAATGCAATATAAGCCAGACATCCCATCATCGCTATCATACCTATCAGAGTACCAATCAGTGCAGAAAAAGCTTTTTTCATAAAAATAACCATGCTCCTTCCTTAGCCCGCGTATTTCGCCTAGTCCCTTCCAAATTCGGAAAGAATCAATCCTTTATTCCTATCCATCGTCATGCCGATACTCCACTGATTGACAAAAAGCAGCAATGGATTTCCTTTTAAATCTTTTACCTTTTTCATATCGGATGTGCCTGTCAGCGCATCTAAATCAATGTCTTTATTTTCAATCCACCGGATATGTTCATAAGGAAGATTTTCCAACCGGATTTCTACATTATATTCATTGATGAGACGATACTGCAAAACGTCAAACTGTAAAACGCCCACAACGCCTACGATAATTTCTTCCATCCCCGTGTTAAATTCCTGAAAAATCTGTATGGCGCCTTCCTGGGCTATCTGCGTAATGCCTTTTACAAATTGTTTCCGCTTCATCGTGTCCATCTGACGCACCCTTGCAAAATGCTCTGGCGCAAAAGTCGGAATGCCGTCATATTGAAACTGCTCGCCCGGCATACATAACGTATCCCCGATGGAAAAAATACCTGGGTCGAATACCCCGATAATATCGCCGGCATAAGCCTCGCTCAATATCTTACGCTCATCCGCCATAATCTGCTGCGGCTGGGAAAGGCGCATCGTTTTGCCACCCTGAATATGCTTGACTTCCATACTGGCTTCATATTTCCCGGAACAGATACGCATAAAAGCGACTCTGTCCCTATGCGCCTTATTCATATTTGCCTGGATTT
>JAMPHJ010000097.1 GCA_023663465.1 Muribaculaceae bacterium
CCTGTTTGTACCCGTCTTTCCCCCTTGACCGGGAATCTCGGTTTACAATTGAGGGTAGTCAATGAAAAGTGATGGCATTATCTCAATCCCCCCTTGAGTCAAACGCCCTCTGATGTTAATATAATATGCAGGAGACATTTATTTGCAAAAAATGTAGATTGCGTAAAGGAAAGAAGGAATATTTATGATGTATCAGGCAGGACTTGTCCTGGAAGGCGGCGGCATGAAAGGCGTCTATACCGCGGGGGTGTTGGATTTCTTTTTGGATAAAGAGATGGAGTTTTCGAGCTGCTACGGCGTATCCGCGGGGGCGTGCCATCTGTGCAGCTACTTATCGAAGCAGCCGAAGCGCGCTTATCATGTGGTTGTTGACTATATCGGTCAAAAATCTTATTGCAGTGTGGAAAGCCTGATAACGACCGGGGATTTGTTTGGCGCGTCCGTGTGTTACGATTTGATTCCAAACTATCTGAATCCTTATGATTATGAGACTTTTGCCAGATATGAAGGCAAGGCTTACGCGGTCGTTACCAATATCAAGACCGGCGAAGCGGAATACCTGCCGCTGACGGACATGCATAAGGACATCATCGCCGTGCGCGCATCCAGCTCGATGCCCCTGGTGTCCCGCAATGTGAAAATAGGCGAAGGGCTTTATCTGGACGGCGGCATTGCGGATTCCATCCCCATCCGCCGTTCCATCAAAGACGGCAACCGGAAGAACATCGTCGTCATGACAAAAGAGGAAAATTATGTCAGAGAACCTATCGGGCGCGCAGAACTGGCTTTGATTGGCACGCGTTATCTGCGGTATCCGAAGGTCTATGAGCAGATGAAACACCGCCACATCGCCTACAACTCCACCGTGCAGTACCTTGAAAAATTGCAGTCGCAGGGCAAAATTTTCATCATCCGCCCGAAGCAGAAGAGCGATGTGAGCAGGGTTGAGCAGGACAAGGCGAAATTAGAAGCGCTTTACGAAGAAGGCTACCAGGACGCGGAGCGGTGTTATGAGGAGCTTGCGGAGTATCTGGCGAGCGGGGAGTAATGGGCGGCAGCTTATTTAAACAAACTTCTTAGTAAGGCGCTTAAACAATGCCCGCATCTAACCCGCGAGCAACTATTAATGGAAATGGGTTTTACAGGAAACTGGGAAAAGATTATGTGCTATAAAAAGTAATGACTATCTTTATCATCCCTATAAAGCAAAACAAACCGCAAAATTTACAGCTTCATTTACGACCTCAAAAGCACGGAAATCAATTTTCAGCCAGCATGTAGATATTGAGGTGGCAGGGCAGATAGAAATTCCACGAAGGCACGCTCTCGCTCCGTGAAAAAACGCAGCGGTACTAAGCTCAAAAGCCGCGTTGCGCCTTTTTCACTAAGAACCGGCGTTTTTCAAGGACCTTCGTGGGATTTCTATCTGCCCTGCCAGTTCCATGTTAAGGAGCTGACTGAAAATTGATTTCCGTGCCTCAAAAGCGATAACAATAGACTTTTACACCGTGGTTGTTGGTATACTAACACTGTAGCAAAACAAGCCACAATAAAGGCAGGTGATATTTATGGGTATGACAAATAAACAGTTTCAAGGTTTTATCCGATTAGCTTTAAGTGTAATTAATGAAGCGTTAAAATCACACCGGATAATGAAAAAATATTAGAATTAAAAGATATCTTTCAATCAATGTTGGAAGATGATGATTAAATCGAAAGTTGTTAAATCAATAGGAATGGGTTATATAAATAAGGCTGCCGCCTCCCGGTGTTCCCGGTAAGGCGGCAGCCTTTTGCATTTCTTTCTGTGTTTCCCTCCGCAGGATGGCGGTTACGCCATCCACTGCGTCGGGGTTTTCTTTTGTTTTAGAGTGCTTTTATTGAGAAGTATTACGATGTTGTGGTATCAATCTCCTGTTGGCGGTGTTACTGGTTCTTCTTCAGCTGCAGCAATTGTTAATGTTACAGATACCGTTTTTTGCCTATTATTTGAATCCACAACTCTGAGCGTCCCCGCGTAACCGGATGCCTCATCTTCAGAATTTTTTACTACATGCAACGCATCATCGTCATCCCATTTAACAGTGAAGTTGTTATTCTTAAAATCTGTGGCTGTTACTGCTGTAAGGATAGCATTAGCCAAAGTAGTGCAATAGTCGTCTGCTGTTGTACTGTCAGGAAGCTTCACTTCATTATTGGGATATGTCGTTTTTAAATACGCTTCTATGTCCTTTACAAGTGAGGTTATATTTTGGAACAATTGCTTAATAGTAATTGTAACAGTAAATTCACCATTACCACCAGATAAAGTTGCGTCAGTATTTCCCGCTGCTACTGCCAATATGAAAGAAATAGTTGCGCTGCCTGCCGCATTTACAGTTGCTTTCGTTACTGTTGAAGCCTTGGATTCATCAACCGTGATGGTATAACCCGAACCTGTTACAACCTTCTCAGCTTCTTCAATAAGCTCTGCTTCCCTGGCTTCGCTTATCTTAAATGTGCCAGGAGTTTCTGTTACTTCCGCTGCCTGATTATTCGTAACGCCAATCGCCCTTAATGCTCTTGTGATTTCGTCTTTTACAACAGTCTCATCGTTCGGTTTCAGGGTAGGAAGCTCTACTTCATACTCACATTCGAGAGTTTCTGGTTCGGGTTCTTCCTCATCATCCGCGGAGCCGTCAGATACCGCTCTTGATAAGACTAATGTGCCTGTCAGGCTTCCTGTTTGCGCGAAGGTTGCAGCCATAAATTCGGATACCTCTTCGTCGTCGATACCGTCATCATCAAGCACTGTTTTATGCGTTACTGTGATTCCTGTCTCGCCGAGGTCATTTAATGCATTCTGCGCCGCTTCCTTAACATCGTCAGATGTTGTATTATTGCTCAGATCGGTCATTGCTTTTATTGCATCTTGAACTACCTTTTTCGCCTGTACCAATGTGATAAGCGAAGGGACTTTATTCAGCGTAGTCGTTGCAAGCGTAAGCTCGCCGCCGGTAACAACATTTCCTACGACTTCACTGCCATTCACACCTTCTGTTAATCCTCTGACTTCAAGGGTAAAGGATATCTTTCCGTCTTCCGCATAAGTGTAAGGTTTGAATGTAAATACAGGCTTAGGATCTGTATCCCCTACTAGTTTGTATTGGACTTTGTACGGCTGACCGATAAGAACGGCGTTTGCCGCGTTCAAGATTGCTTCCTGTACTTCCGTGGTGATAGCGGCTTTGATGTCGTCGGTTATTTCGGTTCCCGTATTGGCTGCCAGGTGTTTCTCGACAATCGGGGTAATGATGTTCATTACTGCAAGCTCAGCAGTATCCGTATCCTCGTCGATGACAGCTGCCTTTACTTTTGCCACTGCCTCATCTGCTGAAGCCAGGGCAGGAATTTCAATGGTTACTACAACGAGCCTGTCGCCGTTTCCGTCCTCGCGTGAAAGCTTGATAGCGCATTGGATGGAACCTTTGCCATCTTTGCCCTCACCTGGTACAGTCGCCGGCTTTAATTGGAAACTCTTATCCTCAGCGTCTGCGCTAACGCCCGGCAGTTCACCCCAGGAAGCCTCAACCTCCGGGTTCGCATATGCTGCTTTGAAGATTTCCTCAATCTCATCTTTTGTGGTCTTGTTGCTGGGCGTAAGTTTTACTTTTTCTGCCTTTTCCTCATCGGATAAATCTGCAGTTGCTGCCGTATCGCCTAAAGCCACTTTGATCTTGGTCTCGATTTCTGCTAAGCTTTCCAGTTTATCAATTGTGAAGATAAACGGTACGCGTACTTCGTCTCCGCCGTATTTAATGCCCCATACATGGAGAACGCCTGCGATGTAACCGTCTCCTGCTTCAGTTGCATCTTTTCTCCACTCAGGCCAAAGGTCAGTAGACATCTCATCGCCATACTCATCCGTATAGGTATACTTGAATTGATATTCCGCTGGTAAGCTGTCATAAGTACCATGCCACTCATCCCAATGGTCATACGTCCAGTTGTCTACCCATTCCTGAGGCTGTGCATAATAATAATAGTTTAATCCTTCATTATCATAATCCCACAAGCTGATTTCATGAGGGCATTCCATATTGAATCTCAGCGTCGGGTATTTTGCCAATGCCGCTGCAAATTCGCCATCTTCTTTGCAGAGGTCTGCACTGATATTGTCGTACTCTACCCTGGGCATTCCTGCATAGGTCTTATTTGTCTTTGCATCCTCTACAAATTTCTTCAGAATTTCTTTAACGTCACTTGGCTCTTCCCCTGCTTTAGGGATTGTCAGCTCTAAGGACAGGGTCTCTCTGTATTCGGGTTTTACGTTCCCTTGGTCATCCTTAAAAGCGGAACCGACAACATTTTCCTGTTCCGAGTCGTCATACTCATAGATAGCGCTATCCGTCAACTGTACGCGAATGATTAATTTACCTGTCTCTGTGCTGGTAGGAGCTTTAAACTCGCCAGGCTGCAGCGTGATGCTTTCTCCTTCATTTGAGTGCTGTACCATATTGATTTCTGTCTCGCTGCCTTCGGGCGCTAGTTCATAGATTGCATCGTGTACCGCCCAGATTGCGCCGTTGATATAACCGTAGATGTCCGCCTGTTTCCTTGCATCATCGCTCGATAGCCCATCATACCATTCATCCCAATGGTCAGGGTCTTCGGGACCATTCAGCGTCCATGAATCACCTTCTGTATAGTAACCATCATATCCGCCGAACTTATATCCTTTGCAATCTCTTGACAATTCTCCCGGATAATCCTCGCGGGCATAGAGTTTATTATAAAACTCTGTGTTGTCCGCTGCTGTTTCCGCTTTGATTTTCGCCAGTGTCTCTGTGAAATTACCGTTTTTCTTCGGAAGCGTTACCTTAAAGTTGAAGGTATCTGGTGCAACAGAATCATCTTCTACCCACTCGCGTCCGCCGCCATCAAGCGGGTTCCATTTCCCGTAGGAAACATTTGCCGTTACCTCTATGGTCGCGCCATAGGCATTTTTCTTAGAGTCTTTGGCCTTTACCGCATCATCAGCTTTTGCAAGTTCTGTTTTGTTTACGACGATATCAAAGTATTCGCCGATAGGATTCCCATCCCTGTCATACTCTGTCATAACATCACCGAAGGATACTACATTACCGTAAGTCGCCGTTAAGTCAGCGTTCTTAAAGCTTGCCGTAACCTTAAAGATTTCCGTATCGCAGGTCGCTTTCGTGTAATAAACGTGGCTCCAATAATTTTTATCTTTATCATTGGAATAACCCCATTCGGATTTCTTCAGCTCGCTTGCTGCAATCGTGATTTTCTTAACGTTTGCGTCGTTTTTATCATAGACTTTTACCTTGACGGTAAGTTCGATGGCAGCTTTGCTCTTTAAGATTAGCGTCTTATATTCCCCTGCCTTTGTAGCTTTGGTTGCTGCATCCTGCTCACTCATCCATGCCTGTCTTGCCTCGCGGATTACTCTGAGATAGCTGTCATGCGCGTCTGCAGGGATTACTCTTACCTTAACTGTGTATCCGTTCTTATTGGCTGCCGGAGCCTCATTTGCGGATAAAACGAATGTGTCATCCCAGACGTTCATCGCTCCCGTAGCAATGTCAAAACCGCCTTCACTTCCTTCAGGATTTACTGCGGCATATGCTATTTCTGCGGGTTTCTTTGCCGCTGTAACGCTGATTGCAGTGTTCGTATTGCCCTGGACGATTGGAGTTGCGCTCAGGCTGTAGGTCGCTGCGGGTTTCAGATTGCCGGCTTTATCGTTTGCAACGAATTTGACAGTAATCTTTACTGTGCCCTGGACTTCACTGCTGGTTACTTCCCAATTACTATGCCATGCCATGTAGTCGATATATGCTGTGCGCGCATTCTGTGCCTTCTTATTGCTCTTGCTGGTATCGGTAATGAGCGCAAGCTGTTCGTCCGTCAGCTCATCTTTCAGCTTAATTGCATAACCAGTTTTATTGTCGCCAACAAGTTCAAAGTAAGTCGTAAACTGTTCTTCGTCGTTCTTTGATTTACCTGTGCCGTAACTATTGATGTTCTGCAAATTGCTAAATTCAACTGTGTCATAGTTCTTGCCGCTGCCTGTCAGCGCAACGCTTGCTTTGTCTTTTAAGGACATCGTCAGCGTAGTAGCCGGTTTGAAGGTTACTTTCGTCTTGGACGCATTTACCTTCACGGTTATTGTCTGCGGTCTGGACTCTGCGATAAAGGAACCATAGGTGTCTTTATTTGTTAAGTTATTGTCCGATTTTCCAAAGGTCAGCTGCAGTTTGTAGGTTCCCGGCGTAAGGTATCCGCTGTTGAAGTAAAGCTTGAAACTTCCGTCCTTTCCTACCGGCTGGGTGCCATTGATGCTGCTGATTCGCTCTAATGCAGCGTAGCGTGAATAATTCTTGCTTCTATCCTGTGCATCCGGACGTACCATAACATAGAGCTGGTCTTTTTCATCAGTATATTCATAGTGAACCTTATCTTTAACGTTTAACTGATATTTGATTTCCTGTCCGTTGTTTGAATATGGCATAAGAGCCTTCGTGGTTGTCTTTACATTCTGGAATTTGGTCAGACTCTGAGTATCCGCCGCCGGATTCGTAATGGTAAATGTCTGTTTTACCGTAGGTTTTACGTCCTTATTTTCCAGCGTAACTGTGACGGTCTTTTTGTTTGCAACAATCCGCATCTCACGGTTGAAAACGTCTGCTTTCTGCAATACTTTAGTACCGCTGCTTACGGTCAGCTTGACATTTGTAAACTGATCTACCCGGTTCCAGTCGCCTTCTTCATCCTTCTGGACTACGCTCAGACGTAATACTGTATCCGCCGTGCCGCCGGTAACGTTGATATTGTGTATTTCAGCTTCTGTCGCTTTCGCACCACCCTTAAATATCTCGTAATAATTGTTTAAACCATCATCCTGCTGTTCTACTTCCAGACCAAGATATGCAGGTTTTGCATTGACAACGTCAAACTTCATGGTTGCTTTCTTCTTGCCGCCGTCATTAGCAGTCGCCGTAATCGTTATTTTGTTTGCAACTTTGGAAACTGCTGTAATGGTACCATTAGCCGTCATTGTTACAGCCTTGTTGCCGGACTTAAAGCTTACCTGGTCAGAGCCTATTGCATAGCCGGGAGTCCCATTCTCATCATCCCAACTGCCCCACAATTCACTCTCGGTATAGCTGATCTTTTCAGGCGTTCCGGGTTTCAGTGCAACTACCCGTACACCCTGGTTATTCAATACGCCGGAAGTTACCTGGGAGCCTTCTTTTGCAACGACGTCATACTTCGTGGAAGATATCCATTCTCCCAGATCGTCGTCCCAATGACCAGCGTCAACTTCCTGAACAATTTCCAGTCTGCCGATTTCCAGGGCTTTATCGGAAATGGTAATTTCATCGCTCCATCCTTCGGCTATGTTACCGTCGAAATCCTGCGCGGTTGCCTTGACTGCAAAGCTCACATTGTCCTTGACGTTATAGTTCTTGTCTACGGTAATCGTGCCGTTCTTCGCGTTGATTTTGATAGAAGGATTCCCGAGCGGGGTACTGCTCTGATATCCGTCTACCAGCTCATAAGCCAGTTTCTTGGTCTTAGGCTGTGCAGCCTTAGCCTTGCCGGTGTAATCCTCATTATAAACCGGCGTTACTTTCATGGTCGCCGCTTTCTTATCCGCTTTATAGATAACCGTGGACGCCGGTACGATATCAATTGAATTGATACCCCGCACTACCGTTACCTTAATATCTGCGTATACCGGATAAGTCTGTGAGGGTGCCTTCGCTGTGACGCGGATGGTATGGGAACCGGTAATCGGCGCATCATACCTATAATTACCATAGTCATCATCTGCATGGAAATAACTATCAACCGACATATAAACTGTGCCGTCTTTGACTGTCAAATGAACCATTCCGTCACCATAGTCATTATCAATCAAATCATATCCGTTATACCAATAGCTGCTGATATCTTCTACGGTTACTTTTTTATAGGTCGTATCGTTATTAAACTGAATCGTTGCAATTGCAACTTCGTTCTGTCCGGTATAGACAGTTGTTTTGCCTTTTTTCAGTTTCAGTTTTGTTTCATAATAAGGCGTGCGTGTTGCTGCGCCAATGGCTGCGCTTGCATTTGATGTAAAAGCAACTTTCCCCTCAGCTGCTGTAACTACTGCCGCCTCTACCTTCTTGCTGACAGCGCTCAAATCCAGCTCGTTTGCAAGACTTGTTTCGTCTTTTACCGCACTGTCATTTAAGATTCCTTCGCTCATAGCTTCCGTGAACTGTACCAGCTTCACGCTTTCTATCTTGTAGTCCCAGGCTTTACCGGAACCCAGCTCTGCGTTGCTGACTTTCAGGGCAGCGTCCTGTGTCGCAGAATCCGCTTTCTTGATATAGAAAGTGCCTACAGCGCCAGAAATAGCTGTCTCGGTAGTCGTATCTCCTTCCGCCGATACCGCTACCTCGTACCAGAGTTCGCCTTCTTCCGGCTCTGCTGGTTTTAATTTTTTGTCCGGGCTGAGGGTCAGGGTTATTGTGGTATCCGTTGCGGATTTTACAGTCGCAACAGGCGTAGCATCCACCACTGCCTTCGAAGCCGTAACAGTAACGGTTATCTCTGCTTTCACATAACCTGCTTCCCCATCCTTCAGATTGTTATCTACCACCTGGACAAGGACTTTTTGTAAGCCGTCGATCTCTGCCGCTTTCTTAGGCAGCGTAGTAATTGTCAGTCTGCCTTTATCATCCAGAGAGGCGTCTGCAATGGTTGTTTTTACTGTATTAATTTCCTCTTTTGTCGGGTTCTCTTTTCCTGCCGGGAGAACCTTGACAGCAAGTTTTGTCATGTTCGCTGTCGCAGGAGTCAGCTTAATCTGATAGTCTTTTACAGAGTCAGCGTCCTGTGATAACGCACCTTTTCCGTCTCTGTCTAAAGTAATGCCGGTAATCGTCAGTTTGCTGACCTTAGGCAATACTTTAAATGTAACGATTTCGTCTAGTGGCGCGTCTTCAGCGCCGCCATCACCTATGGTAATCTTTACTTTTACCGTCTGATTAGCGTCTGCTTCGGAAATTTTAACGTTTACATACTTATTATCTTGTGAAAGAACAGCTATTTTTGCCTTTTCCGCCGCATCTGTTACTTTACTCTGCGTTACCTCTACTCCCGTAATCTTAATCGGCTCAGAGTCAGCGCCTCTTTGTACGGCAATCCTATACTGACCTGTATAGTCAACGTTGTAGGCATTTTTCGTAAGTTCTAACGCCGCGCCTGTAGCATTGCCCTCAGCATCTGCAGGCTTTACTACAACAGCGTAGTTTGCAAGAGTATTAATGTCTACTCTTGTGTCTGCGGTAACTTTGGATACCTTAAACGCACCGGCGCTCTGCTCTTTTTTCGCTACTGTCTTCGCGGCAGCGTCGCCAATCTTATAGGATTCTACCACGCAGTTGTCGTTCGCTTCATATGCGATAGTCACATCAGAATTTACAGGGACCTTATATCTTTCGCCGACTACTTTGTCCCCTTCTTTAAGGGAACTGTCCGCATCATCACCGAGTTCTATAGTTGTTCCGTTTTGTAATTTAACTTCTAACTCAGATATTTCCGTTTGCAAATAATAAATATCCAGATTCCTGGTTGCAGATTTTGCGTCCATTGTAATAACGTTGTTCTCACCAAGAATTACTGCGGGAACGGAATAGGTATAAGGATATACGGTTACTTGCGTTCTACCCGGTCCCATTTTATCTGCCGCACCCGGCTCGGGCGTCGGTAAGAATATTGCTACATCTTTCCCAAACTCGTCATCATAACCTTGATAGGAAACGACCGGTGTAAAGTTTTCCAGCGCATATACAGTAAAGTCTACCATCTGCGCGCCTTCTTTCAAATCATAAATATTGCTTGTGCCGCGTCTGGTTATTGTATCTGCCGTTTCAACTTTATAGTCGTAAACGCCGTCAGAAATTTTGTTGAAGCTGACGGTGGTGTTCCCTTTGGTTGCGCCTACGGATATATCGACGGTAATGGTTACGTCGCGTTTTTTCGTATCCGCATCAAAAGTTAACGTATAAAGACCGTCGCTGTCTTCGTCTGCTGTAAGGGTTTCTTTTTTAGCTGCATCGTCTTTGTCCGTCCAGGACGCCTCAACAGCGTTGATTTCATATCCCGCACTCTCTCTGATATAGAAAGAAATGCTAGGCTCCAGGGTTAAGAAACGTTCTCCCGCATGATAATACACTTCGTCCTCGCCGACAATTTCTACCTGGAACGCATCTTTGCTGACAGAGCTGTCTGCAGCAGCGAAGTTAGCAATATTGGCTTTGGTATCATCCAGCGCAAGTCCGATTTCAACTGTCTGGTCTTCTGATACGTCTGTCAAGTCGATTTCATAAGCGGTATATGTTTTCGCAGATTCGCCTGTACCGATGGTGATTTCTTTCGTTGCAGCCGGGGTTTCGCTGTCCTGCAAACTTACAGATTTTACTACATACATACTGGTTTCCGTCGGTTCTACGACAAGCAGTACTTTCGTATCCTCTTTTGCAGGAACGTTTTCTACTGCTGTTCCCAGGACATACGGGCTGGTCTCAGTGCCTTCGCCTGTAACATTGTAGATGTCAACCAGCTTTGTGTTGTCGTCATCAACATTGCCTGTAAAGCTTAACTCAATATCCTGTACCGGCGTTGCAGATACATAGATGGTTGTGGTATCTGCGGTATTTTCGTCTACCGTGTACTTAAATGTATAGACGCCCGCCTCTACAGACTCCTCTTTCATTGCGTCTGTTGCGTTGTCTTGGGTATTGACGTATCTAAGTTTGTTGGAAACCTCTTCGCCGCCTACTGTCTGCTTTCCCGGAGCAACAGTAAATGTGAGCGTCTCGCCTGACTTTAACTTGGTTCCGTCTGCTGTAACAGCAGTCGATTCCCCGTCTTTTACGATTTTTACTTCTGCGCCGATGGCTTTTTCTGTATTAAACTTAATCGTATATTCTTTCTCAGCGTCTTTGGTAACAGTTACAAAAATCGTAATTTTCTTGTCAGCGGCTTCCGTGATGTTTTTCATGGCATCTGCAATCACTGTTTTTGAAAGGGTGTAAACGCCCGAATTCTCATCCGCTGTAATAACCGCCTTTGTGCCGGCTGTACCAATCTGATACTCAACTGCTGCCGTATAGCCTGTGGTTACCGCTACTTTGAATGCCAAATCGGTATTTCCGTTAATTGTTTTATTTGTTCCGTCGTCGGCAACGCAGCTGTCTTCATAGGAAATCGTGGCGCTCGTGCCATCCTCGGCAGGTGTGACGGTTTCTATAACTGCGTATTTATCAGTAGAAACTTCTGCCGTAGAAACTGTGATTGTTGTCGCTTCTGTAATAGCGGCATCGGTAACATAAACAGTTACTGCATCTTCGCCTGCACCGACCGTCGTTTTCGTCGCACTGCTGACGCCTGTAACCTCATAGCCAGCCGCTGCAGTTACTTTGAGCGCGAGTTTCTTGCCGTGGGTTACTTCGACAACACCGTTAGCCGGCAACGCAGTATACTCTGTAGCAGTTGTCAAATCGTCAGCCGAATCGCATAGTGCGTAGGTTACTGTTGCGGAGTCAGCAGTTGCCAATGCAACGGTGACTTCGTATGTTTTCAGCTCGGATTTGATAACGATGGTGAAGTTTTCCGGTGCTGCCGGATCTGCTGTAGAGTTCGTTAATGCAAGGGTTGCTTGTTCGATGCTGTAGGTTTTGCTGTCAGCGTCATAAGCAATCTTATCGCTACTGGTCTCAGTCCATGTTGCAACGGATGTTGCGTCCGACCAGCTGTCTTTACCCTCATCCGGATTTTCATTTTTCTCGCTATCCTTATACACAGATATCGAAGTGATTTTATAACCCGTTTTTGCTTCCGCCGTAAAGGTATATTTTACGTCTGTACCGTCAGCTTCAGTAAACGCAGCCGCATTGCTGCTTCCCAGATCAACCTGTGTGGCATCCGCCTCAAAAGCAATTGTATGCTCATCACCGGTTGTCTTATCAGGATTTACCTCCGGGGCTTCCGAAAGCTCCAGACCGTCCCCGCCTTCCGGCAAGGCTGCCGTCCCTCCTTCCGTAGATTCTACTTCCGTATCATTGTCTGCCGTGTCCGCGGAAACGA
>JAMPHJ010000098.1 GCA_023663465.1 Muribaculaceae bacterium
AGGTGTTTTCCCATTTCTATCTATTCTTTTTCCTACAAAAACTTTACCCTAGCTCTTCCTGAAGATTGCACCCCACACTGTTCCTCCCAGAACGCCACCGCATCATTTATCCATTCTTTTGCAACAGTTCCGGTTCCGATGCCGAATCCGTGCGGAAGTCCTTCATAGGCGTGAAACTCTGTAGGAATCCCCAGTGCCGCAAGGCTCTGCAGCCTGGACTGCATGATCCTCCAATTTACAATCCCATCACTAGTACCGACATACACATAGGTCGGCGCATCTCCATTTCCAAGCACTGCCGCTGAATTCTTCTAACGTCATATTCTCTGGCACGGAACGATCCACTGGAAACAGGAGCCATCCGAAATCCTCAAAATAAGGATCTCTTATCACGTCCCCACCGTGGAAGAACGCAGATAAATAGTCTCCATCTGCCGTTTCCTTCAGAGAGTAAGCCCATCCAGCCATTCTCTCACTTCACTTTCACTGGCGCTTCCGCCAAAACGCACGCCTTCCTGCCAGTCGCCTGTACCCGCCATCTTTGCAAGATGTACTCCACTCTCGCCCAGACCAGAAGATGCAGAAGTGCAGAACGGAATTACTGTCTTTCCAGTGAAATCATTATCTTTTACGAAGTTATTGACAACCCATGATGCCTCCTGCCACCAGATCGGATAACCGATAAATACCGTATCATAGGCATCGAAATCTTCTACCGTCGTAGAAACCAGGGCAATATCCTGCAAGCCCTCATCCTCATGCTCAAGGTTAACCCTGCTGCCATCTTTCGTCCAGTCTAGGTCTTCACTGCTATACTCCTCCACCGGAATGATTTCAAAGATATCACCATCTGTATACTCTGCAATCGTTTCCGCTACCGCTTTCGTATTACCTGATGCAGAATAATAAACTACCAAAACTTTTGCCGGCTGCGTTTCTGTTCTCGCTGTTACTTCATTATCCGCCTCCATGCTTTCTATAACGCTGTCACTTTGGGACGGATCCTGCGCATTGGTATTCCCCGATTGTCCGCTGCTGTTTCCACAGGCAGTAAGCAGCGTGGCACATACTGTTATTGCCATAATTATGCTAATTTTTTTTTTCATAATGTCCTCTCCTCTGCCATTTTCTCTGGTTACCAATTTTTCTTTTCCTTACTGCTATCGTGCTTCGTCTTTCGCTCCTCCACCATCTTCACAAACCACTCTACCATGTTAGGATCATAATGGGAAAAGAAAGCGCTCGTCTTAGTATCCAACGCTGCAATTGCAGTCATATCTTCCTCGGTCAGATTAAAATCAAAGACATCTATATTCTGAATCATCCTTTCCTTATGGATAGACTTGGGCAGTACGATAACCCCTCTTTGGATATTCCAGCGCAGCATGACCTGTGCTGTAGTCTTCCCATACTTTTCACCTATGCTCTTTAACACCTCATTTTCAAACAGTCCCCCGCGTCCCTCGCCAAAAGGCGCCCACGCTTCATGTGCCACTCCATATTTCTTCATCCATGTATGATCTTCCACGCGCTGGTTCAGGACATGGGTTTCAATTTGATTGACCATCGGCGGAATTTTCGTAAAGGATGCAAGGTCTACCAACCTGTCTGGATAAAAATTGGAAACACCAATCGCTTTCAGCATACCCTCCTCATACATATCTTCCAAGGCTCTGTACGCCCCATAATAATCATTGAACGGCTGATGAAGCAGCATTAAATCCAAATAATCCGTCTGCAGCTTACGCAGGGATTCCTCTACGGATTTTCTGGTTTCCTCATACCCATAATGTTCCACCCATACCTTGGAAGTCAGAAAAATGTCTGTTCTTGGTATCCCGCTTTTTCCAATAGCGCTGCCTACCTCTTCTTCGTTGAAATAAGACTGCGCGGTGTCAATGCTCCGATATCCTGCATCCAGCGCATCCCGTACACACTGCTCGCACTCGTCCTTTGTCACCTGATAAACGCCGTATCCCAGAATCGGCATTTTTACTCCATTTGCTAATGTTACATATTCCATGCTGATACCTCCTTTCTCAAAGTGCGTCATATCTGTATCACCGAATTTCAAAGACTCTGATTTTTTATATTCTAAAAGAATCGAGACCCCATGGGAAGTCTCGATTTGTTTTGCAGTATATACTGTTAGTGTTTACTTCTGCTCATCCACCGGCGGAACCATTTTTACATAGGACTCCAACAGCTCCGGCGTGCTGTGATAATACCGTACATCTTTATTCAAGGCTGCGATTTCCGCCATTTCCTCATTTGTCAGGGCAAAATCGAAAATATCGAAGTTTGCACGGATATGGTCGGGATTCTTGGAGCCTGGGATAACTATGTTGCCTGCCTGCGTATGCCAGCGCAAAATTATCTGGGCATTGGATTTGCCATATTTTGCAGCCAGATTGGTAAAGACTGCTTCCTGCTGGAGCGCTTTATCGCCATGTCCCAGCGGATACCACGCCTGAATAATAATCCCTTCTTTGTCAAGAAATGCCTTCAGCTCTTTTTCCTGAGAATAAGGGTGTACCTCTGTCTGCAAGATTGCCGGTTTCACCTCGCATACGGCAAGTATTTCCTGAACCTGTTCCGCGGTAAAATTAGAAAGACCAATGGCTTTCAATTTCCCTGCTTTATATGCCTTTTCCATCAGCTTGTATCCGGCGATATAATTTCCGGCAGGCTGGTGAATCAGAAGTAAATCAATATAATCCGTATCAAGCCGCTCCAACGTCTTTTCTACAGCATCTTCCTGCTCATAGAACGACGGCCATAGCTTTGTCTCAAGGAAGATTTCTTCCCTTGGCACACCAGATTTTTTTATGGCACGCCCAACCGCTTTCTCGTTCATATAGGCATTGGCAGTATCAATCAGACGATAGCCGTCCTTTAAGGCGCTGATACAGGAATTCTCCGCCTCATCCGGGGAAAGTAAAAAGGTTCCGATGCCCACTAACGGCATCTGTAGGCCGTTATTCAGTGTTACATATGCTTGATTGCCCATTTTAATAACCATGCTCCTTTCTTAGTCTGCGAATTTCATGATATTCATTTTCCTATATTCTCATCTTAGCTGAAATAGTATTGGATGAGAAGTTTCAAAAAGTTTTTCAGTAGATACCCTTGGTTTCTACTAGATACCTTTGGTTTCTACTCTCTTTCCGTTGCAAACGCAGCCAAAATTATATTACAAGATTCACCACAAGCCCCGTCACAAGGGAAAACAGCATGATAAAAGCTATATAGAGGATAAACCGCTTAAATCCCAACACAATCTTTAATGCGCCCAGATTCGTAATTTTCGTGGCAGGTCCCGTTATCATAAATGCCGCCGCACTGCCCATGCTCATACCCATAGCCAGCCATTCCCGAATCAGCGGGATTGTACCGCCGCCGCAGGCATAGAGCGGCACACCGATGGTTGCCGCCATCAGAACACCAAAACCTTCATTAGTTTTTCCAAACAATTCCGCAAATCCATCAGCCGGCACATAGCGCTGAAAAAGTGCGGAAAGCAATACGCCTATAAGAAACCAAAGCGCTGTTGCCTTAATATTCCTGCCTAAGTTAAATAAAAATCTCAGAAACAGATTCGGATGGGTATCATGGCTTGCCCGTGGTTCAAAGCCGTCAAAACGGAAAAAAGACTTATTTCTATAAAAAATATGAATCACAAGCCCTGCAAGGATACCGCAGACCGTACAGGAAACAATACGAATCGTCATTGCCACAGCCCCAAGCGCCGTAGAGTACATAATTAGCTGCGGATTCAGAAGTATGCTCGACATCATAAATGCCGCCAGCCAGTCGTCCCGCATTCCATGCCGCGAAAATGATGCGGCAATGGGAATCGTGCCATACATACACAACGGAGACGCAATACCCAGCAGACTCGCCGGAATCACACCCCAGATACCCCACTTCTTATCCCGGATACGCTCGAAAGCTCCGTGAATCGCATCTTTAGCAAACACCGAAACGAGGGAGCCGATGACCATGCCAAGAACCCAGTATCCAGCAATCTGCCTAAGCTGAACCATAAAGTAATAACTGACATAAATAAATTCCCTTTGAACCACCTCAAATATTTCAATCATCAATATTCACCAACTCATAACTGCGGCTTCCAAGACCGATTTCTTCTGCATGTTCCAGTGTGTGGAGCCCGTTCTGGCTTTCCACCCGCCGCTGTAAACTCTCACTGCCCTCTGCAGCAAAGCATAAATCAATAGCCGCCTGGTCTATCGCTACAGGGTCCGTTGATGCAAGGATTCCAATGTCGTGAATATCCGGCTTGGAAGGATTTCCATCGCAGTCACAGTCAATCGAAATATTATTGAGAACGTTGATATAGACAATGCGCTCGCCGTTTCCAAGGTAATCGGATACAGACTTTCCTGCCTCCGCCATAGATTCCGTAAACGCAGTCTGATTTCCGCCCCAGGGACTGGTATGACTCTGTCCGCCGGTATGAATCAGACACTTTCCTTCTTGTGAACCAAGCCCGATGGAAATATTCTTGATTGCACCGCCAAAACCTGCCATTGCATGACCCTTGAAGTGGGAAAGGATGATATAAGAGTCATAATCGGTAAAATGGGCGCCCACATAATTCGTTTCCAGATAACTTCCGCCATCTACTATAAGCTGCACCGAACCATCCGCATCGAGAATGTCCACATCTGCAATCTCCGTAAAGCCGTGGTCTTCCGCCACCTGCATGTGCATGGCTGTCTCGGCACGGGAGCCTCCGTAAGCCGTATTACATTCCACAATCGTACCCTCCACGGACTGCACCAGATTTTTTATCAGTTCAGGGCGCAGATAGTTGCTCGCAGGGGGCTCGCCGGTAGATAACTTCACTGCAACATTTCCGGTAGGCGTCCAGCCGAGGTCTTCATAAACCGCCATCATTCCCTCCGGGGATATATCGGAAGTGAAATAAACGACTGAGCCGGATTGTCCACCATTGTTTTCAGCATCAGACACCTCATCCGTACTTTCCGGGCTTTGCGATGCATCGGTATCCGCAGGACTTTCCTCCTCATAGGACGGCGGCGTCACAACAGGCGCATCATCATCCGGCGTAATATTTGTCCCACACGCTGTCATAAATACCAACATGCAAAAAGCTAAAACTACAGACACTCTTTTTTTCATGCATTTATCCTCCCTATTTTCACTCTTATTTATCATACTAAAAGAATCGAGGCCTCATGGGAAGTCTCGATTAGTGCGCCAGTATATACCGTAAGTTATAACTAACCCCCTACATCTTAATGCGGTAAGCCGCTCAGCCTGTAGATACCACCTGTCGGACAGCGTCCAAAAACCTTTCCAGCATTTTCGTAGGGTGTGGCGGATAAAGTATCCCAAAGGGAATGGCATATTCCCAATCCACAGGAATTACTTTCATCATCGGATGGACGCATGACCATTTTTCTATCACAAGCATGACATTCTTCTGCCGCTCACACTGATTGAAAACATCCATATCATAAAAACCAAAATCCAAAAGATTGACAGGCAGGTGATTCCTTGAAAGCTCGTCCCGTACCTCATCCATAAACCGGCTCCATCCGCGATGAATAATCATGAGATTCTCACCATACAAATCCTCCACCGTCAGTTTTTCCTTCGCCGCAAGCGGATGGTAGATGGAAACGGCACAACAGATTGGCTCCTTTGAGATTTCAAACCCTGCACATTTGCGCAAATCCAGCAAAGTTTCATCGAAAATTCCTGTCACGACATCAATATGCCCGCCCAAATTTTTCAAAATCTCCCTGGCATTTTCCGGTGTATTCTCAAACGGCACAAGCTGGAAACTGATGTCCTGGCAATATTGATGTATCTGAGGCCATAAGTCGGTAAGAAGCTGCGCCGGCGTCATGGGTGAGGTTCCGATGCGGACAACATTGGTTTCCTCCTGCATGGCAGCCTGCGCACGCGCTACTGCCTTACGGCTGTATTCAATCATATATTTTGCGTCTTTGTAAAAAGATTCTCCGGCGCCTGTCAAAGTCAGTCCCCGGTGCGTCCGCGTAAAGAGCGCAACACCTAGCTCCGCTTCCAGGGAATTGACTTGTTTTATCATCGCAGTCGGCGTGATATGGGATTCTTCCGCCGCTTTATTGAAACTTCCTGCCTCCGCTGCCCGGATAAATGTTTCAAGCCATGGATTGTACATTGCGCCACCACCCTTTCGTTTCGCAATTACCTATTCGCATCTCTATCGTTTTTTCAGCATCTATTTCCCGATCATAGGAATCCTAAAACCGATCCTCGCCCTACAACGCTTCATACACCGCATACCGCATATTGCAAAAAGTTTCCTGATAGTCATAAGTATCCAGAAACTGCAGTAGAAGCTGCAACTTCTCATCCGCATCATACTTTTCTTCATCCACGCCAAACCACTGATATGCCTTGGCGTCTTCCCCCCGGTACGCGGCAATCGCAGAAGAAACAATCACCACTGGCTTCTGCCCTGTCATATCCGCCGCCGTTTCCATTCCTTCCTCTGCTGCCTGTGTCCCTTGTGCAGCTACTATTTCGTCTGCTGCCTGCTCCATTTTCGCTGCCACCAACTCCATATCCTGTTCAAAACGCGCCATCCTATAGGAATCCAAATCCGGCCACGAGGTAGAAATCGCCGGCGGCATATCCAGAAAATAACTGAGTCCCGGAATTTCCCCATACAAGATGACTTCTCTGCCCGCCAATTCCTGTTCTTTCGCATACTGCGCCAGTTCGGACAATAATTCCGCATTTTCCCTATTCGTATAAATCCCTTCCGCCTTGGGGACTTCTGTCAGCAGCGTATCTCTTTTTTCCCCCCACACACCGTCCAGAAAGACAAACTGGAAATGGAAAGCCACGCTCTGTATCAGCATCATGACGCAAATCGCCAATACCATAATCTTCCAAGGGAAATGATTTTCCTTATCCCTCGTCAATGAATAAGCCCGCCAGATAGTCCACAGCGTAAACGGTGCGGCGAGAAACAGATTGTTGATGATTGGATATAGCGCATTATTACTGCCAATCGGCGTTATCAAAAGCTGTAGAAGCATCAACAGCGCAAATGTCTTTTCCCCAAGACTGCTTCTTGTACTAAGCAATACCGCCACCGCGCAGAAAATCGTAAGCAGCAGAAACAAAACCGCCCATTGGTAAATGCCCCGATAGTTATAATATTGAAATTCAAACATGCCCCGTCCCCAATAGAACCGAACCAAAACACCGCAGACCACCGCGCACAGAATCCGATATATCCAAGGGCTTTTCTGCTTCCTCAGACTGTCATTTATCCAATAGAGTCCGTAAAAACCTATAACGCAGACAGCCGCAAACGCCAGCCAGTACAGTCCGCTCCAATAGTCCCCGAACATGCCGGTCAGCATCGAAAGCGGCTGATAGTCCACCGCTTTATCCGTCATGGCAAACAGCTCCCCGACCATCGCCGGATAAGCCCCCCAGCCGTACTTTTGACAAATCGAAAGAAACGGGATTCCAAATCCCACAAGATATCCAAGAATACTGACACGCGTGTCATGAATTGTTCTGGAAACCGGCTCCTTATCCAGCCATCTTCCATACCATAAGCCGAGAATGAACACCGCCTGTAAGACATTGGGCATCCGCACCGCCACATTCGCCCCCAGACAGACGCCCGCAAACAACAGATATCGTCTGGCGCTATCCTCATCTTTGGTACAGATTCCCTTATGCAATAATAAAATACCCAACCCCATCAGCACATAGGTCAGATAATTATACAGAATCACCGTAGGACACCAGCACAGTCCAATCGCCAGCATTTCCCCGGTAAAGACAATCCATGCCGGCATCTTTTTGCGCAGGATGAAATAACATAACAAGGCAAAAAAAGACACTATCAGCCCGGTATAAAAATTCATCCCCACTAACGAATCCCCTTTCGGGAGCTTCGTAAGCAGCCATCCCGCCGCATTGGCGAGATACGTCGCCACCATCCACGTCCCCTCCGCAGAAGGAAAATACTGGAAATTGACAAGACTGTAAGAAGTATCTGATACATCCAGCCCTTGGTTAAAATGAATCAGCGGATAAAAAGCCAGCAGGACGATGAACAATCCATTTTCTGTATAATAATGCCAACCCTTGCCAAAGTTTTCTATTTTTTCCATTGCCTTCTCCCTATCCGGACAAACAGATACGCCCGCACGAAATCAACAATCGTGCCTACAAAATAGACGATAAGCACGCACCCTGCCATATGGGGCAGAAAAAGCCACGTTCCCCGCACTTTGCCCACCTGCAGCCACTCCATCCATTCATAACGGACGAGAATGTGTTCATGCAGCAGATAAACGCCGAATGTATAGGGCGCAAGCTTGCGGATGATTCCTGCTGCCCTGCCATCCCACATCCGCAGATTCCGAAAAACAGAAAACAATCCCACCGCTCCCAACAAACAACATATATGGTTATAAGTATAGGGCATATCTTTATAATAGCTAAACAGCCCCACCCGTTTTTCTAACAGGAAGGATACCAAAGACAGGATGAAAATGCAAAGGCACATAACGGCATACAGCGCCATGCCCCGCCTTTTTTTCTCAAGCCATTTAACACCGTACAGCCGCAGATACGCCGCAACCAGAAACAAACACAAAAACCATCCATAGTGATAACCGAAACTATCCGTCACAAGGGCAACGGGCAGAATGGATTTCCCGAAAGAAAAAAAGAAAAGCAGTCCCGCAATAATCATCCCCAGTGTTTTTTGCTCCAACTTTTTCACACCCGCGGCAAGCAGCGGTGCAAACAGATACAGAATGACATAGGCGCTGGCAAACCAATAATGCTCTGTCCCAATCGGCAAAATGAAGGTAATCCAGTCATAAATATCCAGCTCGCCTGGCGCAATCATTCCCATCCCCAACATCGCCACCGGCACCAGAATGGAATAAAAAAGAACCTGACAAAGAAGCTCCCAAAGCCGCCCCGGCTTCCATTCAGATTCCACCAGAAAATATCCGCTCAGCAAAACATAGCAGTTTACCGATACGATACAAAATGCCTCTATCAGCCACGCCGCATAATTCACCGCCGTCTGGCTTTGTTCATAAGGCGCGGCAATATTCCCCTTCACCAGATAATGAAGGGTAATAATCATAAGCATCGCCACAATACGCAGCAATTCAAAATTTGCCTGACGTTTTGAAGCCATCGTCCCATTCCTCCTTATCTGTCTAATTTTTTCGTCTTTCCGGTTGCGCCTATTCGCCGGAAGTTATTATTTCTTTTCCTTAAAAATCCACAGCTTACTCAAAAAGTAATTCGTCACAATCACAGCCACCTGGGCAATTAGTTTTGCCACATAAGAATTGATGCCCGCAATATCTACCATAAGATACATCAATACAAGCTCCAATACCTCAGTTGCAATCCTCGCCCCGATAAAAGAGCCAAATTCTTTCAACAGACTCTGTTTCCCCTGATTCTTGCTTTTAAAAACAAAAGTCCGGTTCGTCCAATAAGCAAAGATAACCGTCAGTACCCACGATATCGCCGTCGCCCACATATAATCCGTATGCAGCAGCGATTCAAACACATAATATAACACATAATTCAACACAAAAGCCAGAAAACCGAAAATCAAGTAATTGATTCCTTCTTCGTACTTTTTATACAAATCCCAGCAATACTGAAATAATTTTTTCATAAGATGACCATGCCTTTCTCTTCAATCGTGCCATTTCTGCCATGCCACTGACAGCGCCGGCGCAATTTTCTTCCACCTGTGTCTGCCTGGATGCTTCGCTTGTATCCTTATCAGCTTCGCTTATCTTTCCCGGACCGCTTTTCCGTCCTTGATGCGGTAAACCATGTCACATTTCTCGATGGTCTGCAGCCTATGCGCAATGATAATCAGCGTCTTACGTCCGTGCAGCCTGTTAATCGATTCCATAATCGCCGCTTCCGTATCGTTGTCCAGCGCGGAAGTCGCTTCGTCCAAAACCAACACTTCCGGGTCTTCAAACAACGCCCTTGCAATGCCGATACGCTGTCTCTGTCCGCCGGATATCCTGATTCCCCTTTCCCCGATACTCGTATCGAGTCCTTCCGGCAGCCCTCTTACAAACTCGTCCAACTGCGCTTCCTTCAACGCTTCCCACACCTTATTATCGTCGATATCTTCATCCGCGCATCCGAATGCGACGTTTTTCCGAATTGAAGAATCAATCATGAAAATCATCTGCGGGATGTAGCCAATATTTTTCAGCCACTCCTTATAATGCTCCCTCACTTCTATGCCGTCCGCCAGGATTTCCCCGCCCTGCAGCCGCAGCAGTCCCAGAAGGATGTCCACCACTGTCGTTTTCCCGGAACCGGAAGATCCGACGATACCGATACTTTTTCCGATGGGGATTTCCATGTCCGCATGGTCAAAGATATAGACATTGGTATTCGGATATTTGTAGGTGATATCCTTCAATTCTATCTTTTCTTTGATTTCCATCTTTTCAACATTGTCTTTTTTCAGATAAGTCTCTGCATCATAATCAATGCTTGCATCTTGAATCTCTTCCTGTAAGTTATCGTTGACACCCATAAAGAAGGGTTCAAAATAGGCAATGGAAGTCAGGTGGTTATTAATTCTGTTCGCGCAGGGAATTAATCTCATCGCCACCAAAGCAAGCAGGGTAAGCTGCGGCACGATATCGATGACCGCCATGCCTTGCAGCAGTTGAATCATCATATACAGAATCATACCCGCTATCGCCACCGTCTCAATCAGAAGCCTTGGCGTCGCATTATATAAATTATACCGCTGCACCGCTCCCACATAACCGGCGCCGCATTTGGAATATTCATTGATAAAATAATTTTCCCGACAAGCAATCTTGATTTCTTTAATGCCCATGACGGACTGGTCAATCCATTTATACAATCCGCTGTAATATTCCTGATTTTCTTCCCCGGCTTTCCTCATAATCGGCTTCAAAATGCACTTAATCACAAGCAGCGCAACGACTAAAAGCACTGTAACCGTAATACTCATCCAGATATCCGAGACAAGGCTGATCGCTACGAGAAAGACAAAAACAATACTCTCGCTGATTAACTGTAACAAAGACAGAATCAGACCATACATATTATTGACGTCCGATGTAATATTGCGCTGTATCACCGCCGTATCCGCATTCAGATAATATTCGTAAGGACGCTGCATAAAGTTAATCATCATCCTTCTGGATGTGGCAAACTGATTGGTGTAAACAAATTTTAACTGCATTTTCTGCTGGAAAAACAGGAAAACATTTTTCACCGCAAAAATACCAATCAGCGCAGACATGACAAGAATCGTCAAATCCCTCGTATTATCTATGTGAAAAACCTGGCACATCCACTGTAAGTAAACATGTTTTTCCACTGCATTCTCTTCCAGCACCACATTCATGACAGGCATAATCATGCCCACCCCCAGCGTTTCCAGGATAGCGCCAATCAGCATCATAAAAATCAAAAGCAGCATCTTTCTTTTCTGTTTCTGGTCCAGTAAGACCATCAATTTCCCATATATTTTCTTCACGTTACACTTAACCTCTGCTTGTCCTTTACGGTTTCGATTTTTTGTGGATTCTATATTTTACCATAGCTGGCAGTATAAGTCAAAAGAGGAATGGGGGAATTAGCAAAAAGGAAAGTTGAGGATAAAAGTTGAATGGAATTAATTTTAGTGAAATGCCTATAGGGTGAAACTAATAATTGAATAGACTTTGCACCTAAGTTGTGCTATACTTTTATTACTCAATACCCATTAATAAATCATAACCACAACAAAGGCGGTGAAAATATGACAGACAGTGAAAAACTTGATTTGTTATTGTCTGAAATGCAGCACATGAAAAGTGATATGCAACACATGAAAAGCGATATGCAAGAACTAAAAGGAAAAGTATCCGTTATTGAAAATAAAGTGACAGATACTAATTTAACTCTTGAAAATGAAATTCGTGTCAATATCCAGCGTGTAGCTGAAGGGCATCTTGATTTATCAAGAAATCTGCATGAGGCTTTAAAAATCGACAATGAAAAAGAAATGCTTGCTATCCG
>JAMPHJ010000099.1 GCA_023663465.1 Muribaculaceae bacterium
TCGATGGGGCGCGGGGACGCCAGGTGGCAGAAATGATACAGATGGAGGTAAAAAAACACAATAAAGCCGCTGTGATGGTAACCCATGATGAGCGGGTGCTGGATTTGGCCGATCTGGTCTATCATCTGGACAGTGGTATGCTAATCGGATAGAAGTCCATTATATTAACAATAATATGGCGGTGGTTATCACCCAGAGCGCGGATCTTGGCAATCAGGTGTATAGATGGCAGGACGTGTTATTCCTTCTGGTGATTAACGGGATATGTTTTATTCCATTTTTGTTTACCAAGGTGTTTAAGGAAGAGGAGCGGGAGCTGGCGGGGAAAGGGGGCAGATTTTTAATGCCCCTCAATCCTATATTTATAAGGAGTAATATGGTATTGCTTTTTAAAAGCTTTTTGAAAATGGCTTTGAGAAGAGAAGCAAAGATAATTGCTGATTTCACTCAATGATTTATCAGTATTTGTAAGTAAATTTCTGGATTCTTCCAAACGACAACGTAAAATAAAGGCAGCGACAGGGAAACCAAGCGCTGCCTTAAAATATTTTGAAAAATAGGCTCTGCTAAAGCCAACGTATCTGGCAACGTCCGTTACGGATATTGGCTGGTTTATATTCCTGTGAATATACTGAATGGCCATCTGGCAGATATTATCTGACGTATGGGAGCTTTTCTTCTTTCTGACTTTCTCGGCAAAATCCAAAAGAATAAATTGATGCAGATTGCGGAGTGTAATTGGTTCGTAGAGTTTTTCCGCTTCTGTAATATAGTAATCCGAAGTCTGGTATGCGGTTTCAAAGTCGAGTCCGCCGGAAATCGCAGCACGGGTTGCAAGTGTGGTAGTAACAATAATGCTGTTTTTTAAAGCCCGGAGATGGTCGGGGGCATAATCGCCGGTATTGTAATCAGCCGTTTCAGGCATAAAATTTTTTAAGTATTCGATATTGCCCGATTCTACGGCATGGAGAAGGAGCTTTTCCAATTTGTAGGATTCATTATAGCTCATATCTTCCATAGATTCGTAGATATTATTTGTGATTGTCTGAGAAGCTGGATTTTTTTCCATTCTAAATCCCCATGCCTTTCTTTCAACTTGCGATGTTTGTAGCCTAAGGCGCTAATAGCGTAGGAACAATTATTCGCGGATGAAAAATCAGAGATTTTTCACCCTATTATAGCAAATAAAAAACAAAAATACAATATTAGACACAAAAACATAATAATATGCCTGTTTATCATGCTATATTGAGTCTACGATAAATTGAAGGAGGTAGAAATCTTTATGGGACATGATATTCAGGCATTGATTAAGGAAATGACTCTGGAAGAAAAAGCGGGACTTTGTTCGGGATTTGATTTTTGGAATACAAAAGCAATCGAGAGATTGGGGATTCCATCAGTTATGATGTCGGATGGACCTCACGGACTGCGGAAACAGGAAAACGAAGCAGACCATCTAGGGATGAAAGAAAGCATTAAAGCCGTTTGTTTTCCGGCGGCATGTGCTACAGCGGCGAGTTTTGATACGGCTCTGCTTGAAAAAATGGGGGAGACGATTGGAAATGAATGCCAGGCAGAAAAATTGTCCATTATTCTTGGACCGGGGGTAAATATTAAGCGAAGCCCTCTTTGTGGAAGAAACTTTGAATATTTTTCAGAGGATCCCTATCTTACAGGGAAGCTGGCGTCGGCTTTCGTGCGGGGAGTGCAGAAAGAGAATATAGGAACAAGCCTAAAGCATTTTGCAGTCAATAATCAGGAAACGAACAGAATGAGTGTATCTTCAAGACTTTCTGAGAGGGCTTTTAGGGAAATTTATCTGCGAGGGTTTGAGGAAGTTGTCAAGACGGCAAAACCAAAGACAGTGATGTGCAGTTATAACAAGATTAATGATGTGTACGCTTCAGAAAACAAATATTTGCTCAACGATATTTTGAGAGAGGAATGGGGATTTGAAGGATATGTCGTTACCGATTGGGGCGCAATTGCCAATCGTGTCAAAGGTCTTCAGGCTGGAGTGGAACTTGAGATGCCTGCTTCTGGCGGATTAAGTGATAAGAAAATCGTAGAGGCAGTTCAGGATGGAAGCTTGGATGAGGCAATTCTTGACCGTGCGGTGGAAAGAATGCTGAAAGTTCTTTTCTCGTATGTTGATAATGTAAACGAAAATGCTGTTTTTGACAGGGAAAAAGACCATGCCATTGCCGAAGACATTGCAGCGGAATGTGCAGTACTTCTTAAAAACGACGGTGTTTTGCCTTTGAAAAATACAGAGCGCATTCTGTATGTAGGGGAATATGCCGAGATACCCCGCTATCAGGGCGGCGGTTCCAGCCATATTAATGTAAGTAAAGTTACGTCGGCTTTGGAATCGGCAAATCGTAAAGGTAGAAAGATTACTTATTTGAAAGGGTTTTCCGGTTCAGAGGATAAAAAATATGATGTGGAAAAAGTATATGAAGCGGCGGCTTCGGCAGATAAAGTAGTCATCTTTGCCGGACTCCCGGATTCTTATGAAACGGAAGGAATCGACAGGACGAACATGAAGATGCCTACAGTTCAGAATGAGATGATTAGCGAACTTGCAAAGATTAATCCTAATACGGTTGTGGTTCTTCATAATGGAAGTGTTATCGAATGTCCCTGGGCTGATGATGTGGCAGGTATTCTGGAAATGTATCTGGGCGGACAGGGAGTCGGGGAAGCGACGGATAGAATCCTTTTTGGGGAGGTAAATCCGAGTGGCAGATTACCAGAGACATTTCCTTATCGGTTACAGGATAACCCAAGTTACCTTAATTTTCCGGGAAATGGGAAAAGTGTAAACTATGCAGAGGATATCTATGTGGGATATCGCTACTATGATGCAAAGGAAATTCCGGTAAGATGGGCTTTTGGGCATGGACTTTCCTATACGGAATTTAAATATTCTAATATACGGCTATCGAATCCTGTCATGAAAGACGACGAAACAGTCACGGTCTCTGTCGATGTGGAAAATATAGGAAAGGTCGGCGGAAAGGAAACGGCTCAATTATATATTTCCGATAAAACAAAAAGCATCAACAGAGAAGTAAAAGCTTTAAGAGGTTTTCAGAAAATTTTCCTTGCGCCGGGAGAAAAGCAGACGGTCAGCTTTCAGATAAAAGCAGACGATTTAGCTTATTATAACGAGGATATCCGGGATTGGTATGTTGCCAGCGGCGAATATGAAATCCTGATAGCGCATGCCAGCGATGATATCAGGCTGTCTGTAGCATTGCAATATGAAAATTCTGTGCGTTTGCCGTTGAGAGTCGATATAGCGACTACCTTTAAGGATTTGATAGAGGATGATCGTTCGCGTGACTTTGCAAACAGCATCATTGCAGAAGGATTAAAACATTCTACCATTGCAAAAGAGTCAGAATCTATTTCTTCACCGGAAGAAATTGCGATGATGACAGCAATGATGGAAGCGATGCCGATTAAGTCGCTTGTCAGTTTCGGTGTACTTACAGAAGAACAAAGTGAATTACTCATCAGAGAATTAGATGGATTGAAATAAGGGGGTTAAACATGGGAAAAGAGAATATGGAAAAGAATATACCGTATGGAGCCAGAGAGAAAATGCCATTCTGGTATAGCCTGACATGGTCTTCCAGAGCTGTTTCCGCAGCAATCAATGTCTTGCTTGTTGCATATGTTACTTTCTATTGTACCGATGTCCTCGGTCTGAATACAACGATTGTCGGAACAATGCTTTTAGGTTCAAAAGTGATTGACGCTATTACGGACATCTGTGCAGGATATATCATTGATAAAACACATACACGCATTGGAAAAGCAAGACCCTATGAAGTTTTTATTGTGGGCGAATGGATTCTTACGATTATGCTTTTTGCAACGCCGAATTTCGGAACAACCCTGCAGTATGCATGGACATTTATCATTTACATTTTGATTAATGCAATCTGTAATACCGCGCTTGGCGCATCCGATTCCGTATATATGGCGCGGGCATTTTCAACTGATAAAAATAGAATGAAAGCAATGTCCATCAATGGATTCTTTGTTATGATTCTCAGTATTGTATTTACCATCGCTGTCCCTCAGTTTATAGATTCCGCGGGAACCAATAAAGGTGCGTGGACTTCTATTGTTGCAACACTTGCAATTCCGATGGCGGTCATTGGTATTCTTAGGTTTATCTTTGTCAAAGAGATTGTAACAGAATCTCCAGAAAAGAAAGAGTCCACACAAACTGTAGGCATGAAAGAAAGCATCGGTGCCTTGTTTAAAAATAAATATGCTCTGATTGTTATCGTGCTCATGTTTATCTATGCGCTCTTAAATAACCTTGGAAGCGTTAATACATACTATTTCAAATATGTGATTGGCGATATCGGAAAGATGTCACTCATGTCGCTTACGTCCATGATTACACCGTTTATTCTGATTGTGTATCCGATGATCAATCGTAAACTTGGCTCATCCGGTGTGCTTAGAGTATTTTCAGTGGCTGGAATCGCCGGTATGGTTATCCGTATTATCGGCGGGACCAACATGGTTACTATCATGATTGGCGCTGTTGGACTTGCCCTTGCCAATGTTCCTATCGGTATGATGGTAAATAACTATCTGATTGAGTGTATGGACTATGGTGAATGGAAAACTGGCGTCCGTGTAGAAGGGTTAATTGCTTCTACTACAAATTTTGCCAACAAACTTGGCGGCGGCGCAATGTCAGCAGTCATCGGTTTCATCATGGGAGCGGCTGGATATGATGGAACATTGGCTGTACAGTCTGAGTCTGCTATGACAGCTATTGTTACTCTTTTTAACTGGTTCCCGCTTATCCTGTTTGTTATCATGTTAGTATTGGCATTGGCTTATAAGATAGATAAGATTCGTCCGCAAATGATGGCCGATTTGGAAGCAAAGCATAATAAATAAAGCATAATAAGTAGAACGGTGAGTAGTCAAATTAAATACATACCGAAACGAAACCTGACTGGATCAGCATAATATTTGCTGATTCCCGTCAGGTTTTTCATATTATTAGAAGTCCCTTCGGCCATCATCAAGAATTTGCTTTATATCTTTTTCCGTATCTTTTTGGATCGCCCTGGTTATCTGTAAAAGGAAACAGAAATTTGCAATAGAAAACCGTAATTTACAATAACAGTACAGCAAGATATGGTAAATTTATGGAAAATAGCGTGGCAGTGAGAGTGTGCGATAAAGGCACATAAGGATATATCGGAAAACTTGATAACGTGACATGTGAGCGTCTGATAAAGGAAACATAACGAGGCTTATAGGAAAATTTGTAACATAAGATTTTTGTCCTAGGAGGAAAAGATTGAAAATGAAAAGTATAGAAATCGCAGAAAAAATTGCAGAAGAATCCATCGTACTATTAAAGAACGAGGAACAAACGCTTCCATTTTCTAAGGAACAGCATATCGCTCTTTTTGGAAGAAGCCAGATAGACACGATTTATTCCGGCAATGGCTCTGGGGTGGCATATGGAGCAAAGGGAAAGAACATTCTGGAAGAGTGTGAAAAGTGTGGACTCTGCGTGGAACCAACGCTGAAAACATACTATCAGAAAAAGATAGAGCAGGAAACCAAAGAGAAAAAGGATGATTTTGACTGGTCTGACCTTGGACAGGTAGTGCCAAGCGGCATTATGTATGAGGTTTTTGCCAGATACTATGCGCCGGCGCTAGAATATGAAATCGCAGAAGAGCAGCTTGATATGGCTTGCGGTTTTACGGATACGGCAGTGTTAGTAATCGGAAGAAATTCTGGCGGGGAAGAATGCGACCGCCATTTAAATGAAGACTATTATCTTACAGATTCTGAGAGGAAGCTGGTGCAGCAGGTATGCAGCAGATTTTCCAAAGTTGTCCTCATCTTAAATATCAACGGACTGATTGATTTGGCGTGGACGGAGGAATATGAGAGCATCAAGAGTATTCTTTTTATCGGGATTCCGGGGGAAGCCGGGACAGAAGCGCTTGCAAAGATTTTGACTGGAACGGTCAATCCTTCTGGGAAACTTGCGGTAAGCATTGCGAAACATTATGAGGACTATCCTTCGGCAAAGCATTTTTCATGGAATAAGGAGCAGCCGGAAGAATTGCTTACTTATGAAAGTTACGGTCTAAGCGCAGAGGACAATGGAAGCAGCGGATTTTACAAGAGTCCGGTTACTGTATATTGGGAAGATATTTTTGCCGGATACCGCTATTTTGATACGTTTGGGAAAGAGCCGCTTTTTCCGTTCGGCTTTGGATTGTCCTATTCTCGATTTGAGATAAGAGTGATTGATGCGAGAAAAGAAACGGATGGGATTCAGATAGAAGCAACGGTTAAAAATATCGGAAATGTGCCGGGAAAAGAAACGGTGCAGCTATATCTTCATACCAAGGATACGGCAATGTCCCATGCCAGCCAGGAGTTGAAAGGGTTTGAAAAGACGAAACTTCTTGCCTCGCAGGAAGAGGATAAAATAATTCTGTTTGTGCCCTTTCGGGAGTTTGCACATTACGACGAGGCAGCAGCGGCATATGTGATTGAAAAGGGAAGTTATGAGTTATATCTTGGCAACTGTTCGAGAAATGTGGAACTTGCCGCTCGCGTGGCAGTTGCGGAAGATATTCTGACAGAGCAGTGTACGAATTGTCTTGGTCTTCGTCCGTGTAATGCAGGGAAAATTGATTTCTTATCGTTGGATAAAACTGCAGTGGGAAGTATGGAGAAGAACTCAGTAGAAAGCGCACTAAGGAGTATAGAAAATGACGCAGCGAAAAGCACGGAAAAAATCATAGAGAGAAAGTCAGAAAAGAACGAAGAAGAAAATAATAGAATAGAAATTTCGTGTGAATGGGAATTTGCCCTAAATAAGGAAGACGTAAGGCAGTCTGCGTCCCGATATCACGATGAAACTGCGGGAATAGAGAATGATAAAGTAAGCAGATTGTCTGTGGAGCAGCTTACTGCTATGTGCGTAGGCTATGGACCGGGAACTCCTTTTTCGGCATTTGGCGATGGGAGCGACTCGGAAACTATTTTTGACAAGGACGGGGAACCGGTGACGACCAATAGCCATCCAACAGGAATTAACGGTTATGTTTCGCCGGCAATCTTAAAAGAAGATATCCGCTCGGTATTTTATAAGGATGGTCCCGCCGGCATCGGTGAGACGGCATGGCCTACGGAAATGTTGATTGCCTGTGCGTTTCATAAAGAATTGTGGTATCAATTCGGCAATGCGGTAGGGGAAGAATGCGAACGGCAGCAGGTGGACGTCTGGCTTGCTCCAGCGATTAACCTGCATAGGAACCCTATGGGCGGAAGGAGTTTTGAGTATTTTTCGGAAGACCCTTATCTGACTGGAATCTGCGCCTGTGAAATTACGAAAGGCGTACAGGAAAATCATCCGGTTCTGGTCTGCCCGAAGCATTTTGCGGTAAATGAGCAGGAAACATACAGACGTGGGAATGCGAAGAAAAATTATGATGCCGTGGATTCCATCATACAGGAACGGGCGGTGAGGGAAATTTATTTGAAACCGTTTGAGATGTTGGTAAAAGATGCGGATATTGCCTGTATGATGACTTCCTTTAATAAAATAAACGGCGTCTTTGCAGGAGGAAACAGCGCGCTTTGTACACAGATTCTGCGTGGCGAGTGGGGCTTTAAAGGCGTGGTTGTTACCGATTGGGGCGATATGGATATCGTCGTGGACGGTGCAGATGCTGTCGCCGCAGGCAATGATATCGTAATGCCGGGCGGTCCGCCAGTGATTGCCCAGATTCTGAAAGGGTTAGAAGAAGGAAGAGTAACAAGAAACGATATGGAAAAAGCGGTAAGAAATTTGTTGAGAATGGCAGGAAAGGTACAGAAAAAGCGGTAAGAAATGATATCAGGACAGGAGGGATATTTTCATGAGCGGATTATATCATTTTACAGAGGATGGAAATACTTGCGTGATTACGAATCCCAGGACGCCGCGTTATTGGTACAATTATCTATGGAATGAAAACGGATATTGTGCCCAGATTGCCCAGACGGGGCAGGGACGCAGTTATTATATTGACGAAAAAGCGAATATGTGCCGCATCAATCAGGCGGACAATCGGTATGTCTATCTTCGCGATGAGGAAAACGGAGTATTCTGGAATATCGGGAAAGGTCCGTCCGACCAGCCGGTGGACTCTTATCAGTGCAGCCATAGTATCTGGGACTCGGTAATTGAGACTGGAAAAGACAAGATTCATGCGAGCTGGCAGATTTTTGTTCCACAGAATGCCTTTCATGAGATGTGGAAGCTGACCGTGCGCAACGAAGATAACAGGCAGCGGACAATCAGTCTTTTTGCTGCGGTTTCGTTTGAATTAGAAGGGTTTTCTTATCCGCGCTATTATGAGATGTATCGCTGTCTTGAGACGGGATTCGACGAGGGGATTAACGGAGTATTCTGCCAGTCCAGCCATCCTTTTGCCCCGCACAAAAGATATAATAGTTTTCTGGCATCGTCAAAAGAAGTGACGGCTTATGACGGCGATCTGACTGCTTTCTGCGGGCCTACCCAGACTCAGACACGTCTCGACACTTCCCCGGTGGCGTTATTTGTCCGTCCAGAAGTTGTGGCGGAGGGAAAAGACTGTACAGGCTCTGAGGCGGCGCTTTTTATCCCAGGCGGCGTGTTGCAGCATAAATTGACGCTTGCGGCAGGCGAGGAAAAAGAAATTTACATGGTCTTCGGGGTTTGCGAATCGCGGGAGGAAGCCGCAGAGGTTGTAAAGAAATATAATCATAGAGATGCTTTCCTGCAAGAGTATCAGCGGACGAAAGAGGCAGTTTTAGGAAAATACAATGCACTTTCACTGCGTATACCGGATGAAAAGCTGGGCGTGCAGTTAAATTCGTGGATTAAGAAACAAGTGGATTTCTGTATTGTCGGGAAAAAAGGCGTGCGGGATAATCTTCAGATTGCAGTCGCCCTGTTAAATTTCCGACCTGAGAAGGCGAAACAGGAAATATTGGAATGCCTGCGTCATCAGTTTAAGGACGGACATACCGTGCTGACATGGTATCCTTATGATGATACACGTTATTCTGACCAGCCATTCTGGATTATCTGGGCGGTCTGCGCTTTGATGAAAGAAACGGGAGATTTTTCCATCTTGGAACAGAGCCTTGCATGGCAGGATGGAGGAGAAGGTACGGTATTAGAACATATTAAGGCAGCAGCGGCGTGTCTGTTTGCTGACAAGGGAGCAAACGGTCTGATTAAGATTCATTTTGCAGACTGGAATGACGCTTTGAATATCACGACAGACCCGGAAGCGGAATCCGTCATGCTTTCCCATCAGACCTGTCTGGGATTCCTCGAATTGTCGCAGCTCATGGAAGCGGCGGGCGACACCGCGTATGCCGCATATATAAAAGAACAGTATGAGATTCTAAAAGCTGCCATCAACGAATATGCCTGGGATGGAAATTGGTATGTACGCGCGTTGACCAAAGATGGCAAAATCGGCAGTAAAGACAGTGAAGGAAGTCATATTTATCTGAATGCGCAGACGTGGGGAATCCTTGGTGATGTGGTGCCAGAAGACCGGTTGGAAAAAGTGGTGGCGGCAATAGACGGCATGGAGCAGGATTTTGGTTTTCCCTTAAATTTACCGCCTTATGATTCTTACCTTCCAGAGACTGGAAGAATGTCCGGTATGCTGCCCGGATTGTTTGAAAATGGCGGCGTATATTGCCATGCTTCGGCTTTTAAGCTGCTTGCAGACTGCAAACTCGGACGTGCGAAAGAAGCAATACGGACGTTGAAAAAGATTATGCCGGACAGTGATAAAAATCCCTCAGAGCGGTCCGGGGCGGAGCCTTATGTTTTTACCAACTGTTATGCGACGCACCCCAAGTATTATGGGAAATCTTATCAATCATGGACGACAGGCACATCGGCGTGGTCCCTGCGCTGCATGGTGGAAGGAATCCTCGGTGTAAAAAGGGATTATGCCGGACTTAAATTAGAACCCTGTATGCCGGAGGACTGGACTTCTGCGGAGATTATGAGGCAGTTTCGCGGGGCATGGTATCACATCGTAATCTGTAATCCAGACCACAGGAGTCATGGCATGTCTTCTATTACTGTAGATAATAAGCGGATTGGCGAAAATCAGATTCCCGATTTTCGCGATGGGAAGACACATGAGGTATGCGTGATTTTATAGGATATTACCGGAGAGTGTTCTGCTTCCGGTACTGCATGGGCGTCATGCCGTATTGTTTCTTAAATAGATTTTGAAAATAGGACTGGCTGGAAAAGCAGAGGTATGCGCTGATTTCAGAAAGGGATTTATCGGTAAATGCCAGCATACTTTTGGCTTCTTCCAGCTTGCAGCGGGTAATGAAGGCGCTGGCATGGATGCCAAGCTCCTTCTGAAATTTCTTGGTTACATAAGAAGGACTCCGGTGGATATGCTCTGCAACGTCGTCCAGTGTAATATGTTCATTAATGTGTGTCTGGATGAAATTCATGCAGTGATAAAGGTCAGATGAAAGCCCGCCCGGTTTTTTCGTCTCACCGACCCGCTGGCAGAAATCAAACTGCATGGCGTACATGAGATTTCCAATGGCTTCCGCTGTTGTCAGTTTCTCACATTCCTGGATGTAGTAATCGACTAACTGATAGGTTTTTTCGATGTCCAGACCGCCGGGAATCGCCCCATTAAATCCGGTTTTTACAGCAGCGGAAATAAACAGGTTTTTGGCGTGGCGCAGCGGTGAGGCAGCGAGGGTTCCTTCATTTAACTTTGTGTGCATATTATCATCATAAAAGGTTTTTAATGCCGCCGGATTTCCATTTTTTATTTTTTCTAACATGATCTGTTCAAAAAAATAGGTGTTGTGATAATTGCCACGTTCCAGATTTTCCATGCGCTTTATGACTGCCGAGTTTTTGCGGTCGGCGTTTTCAGCCGGGGAGGTAAGATAAAGTTCCTCAATATCGGCTTCCCGTCCATTTAACGCAACGAAAAGGAACAGCAGGTGTTTTCCAAGCTGGGCATGGCTTAATGTCGGAATCTGGTAAAGAAGTTCCTCAAACGATTCTTTGACAGATAGCGGCAGCATCATTTCTTTCATGCACCTTCGCACGATATCGTCTGTTACGCCAAAATGGAAGGTTGGTCCTAATATAACGTCATAGTCTGTATTTTCCACATGGACACGCCCGTATTCTATATCTGGGGATAAGGCGCAGAAGGTGGGATTGTGTTCGAGGGGAAATATATCATAGGCAGCAGTAAATTCCGCAGTCCCTATTGATAAAGCTTCGCCGAGGGAAGAGTAGACAGGTTTGTCTTCTTTTAATAGGGAAACAGGGATTTGAGTTGCGATGAAGTAGGAACGGCAGAAAGCGGTATAGTTCATTAGGGGCTCCTTTCGAGGGGGGGCATTTTATTTGGAAAAGATGTGAAACGGGGATTTTGTCGCCGTCCGTTGCGTAGAAGATATCATCCAATACAGGCCCGCTCTCGCTACGGTTCAAACGCAGCGGTACTAAGTTCAAAAGCCGCTAAGCGTCTTTTTCACTAAGTACCGGCGTTTTCACAGTGCCTGCTTATGGATGATATCTTCTGCACAACTACACATTCTCAGAGATATATATTGAATATTACAATATTATGCCGGAAATTACAATATGGAAACGAAAATTAGTTTTATTCTGATGGGGATGGGTTATATGCTGTCAGGAAAGATTTTGACAAAAAAATACGGAAACAATGCAGGCACCGTTTCCGCTAAAAAACCGCTGTTTTTTGTTCTTCAATGACTATTATATCACCATTTTGCGAAAAAACAATCTATTTTCGATATTTGTTGCAAAGGTAAGATATGGCTTTTGAAACGAAGCGGTAACTTTCCACAATAGTATCGTTTCCTTCAAAGTATATTTTATGCTTTAACATCCGATTTGTGAACAGTTCGCTCAGTTCGCTAATTCCCTTTTGTTTCATGCCTTTGCTTTTGATAAGCCGGACATACACATATACCAGACAGATAAAATCATGGA
>JAMPHJ010000009.1 GCA_023663465.1 Muribaculaceae bacterium
CTGATGAGACAAGCCCAGATACCTGCAGATTATGGGACGTCCATACCAATGAGAAACTGGATAAAGACCGTTTCCGCAGGGACTTGGGGAATGTGGAAGAGGCATATAATGAAGTGTTTAAGAGGTTGGGATTGTAATACCGAGTATTGGCAGTGATAGGACAAACAGACGGAAATGACGATAGACAGAATGGAAGAATTAGAGCAAATGGAATCAGAAATAGATAGAAGACGGCGGGTGAGCACAGCAGGCGGGCGCGGAGCCGCAGATAGCAACTGGAACGATAAGCCGGGTGAAGAGTGTGGTGTGTTTGGCATCTATGATTTTGACGGGCACGACGTAGCGTCCACGATTTATTATGGGCTTTTTGCTTTACAGCACAGAGGGCAGGAAAGCTGTGGTATTGCTGTTAGCGATACGAAAGGTCCGAAAGGAAAAGTAGCAAGTGTCAAAGAGATGGGGTTATTAAATGAGAATTTTACCCCGGATACACTGGATAAGTTAAAAGGCGATATCGGCGTAGGGCATGTCCGCTATTCCACGGCGGGCAGCAGTACCAGAGAAAATGCGCAGCCCTTAGTGCTTAATTATGTAAAAGGCACTCTTGGGCTGGCCCATAACGGAAATCTAATCAACGCGCCGCAGTTACGGCATGAATTGGAATATTCGGGGGCGATTTTCCAGACGACGATTGATTCCGAGGTGATTGCTTATCATATCGCCAGGGAACGCTTAAACTGCGGCACCGTGGAAGAAGCAGTAGGGCGCGCTATGCAGAAGATTCGGGGCGCGTATTCTCTTGTGATTATGTCACCCCGGAAATTAATTGGCGCGCGAGACCCCTATGGGTTTAGACCGCTTTGTATCGGAAAACGGGACAATGCCTATATTCTTGCTTCGGAGACCTGCGCGCTGGATACGATTGGCGCAGAGTATATCCGGGATGTGGAGCCGGGGGAAATCGTCACGATTTCGCCGGAAAAAGGGATTCAATCGGATAAGCGGCTCTGCATCGAATCAGAGAAACAGGCAAGATGTGTCTTTGAATATATTTATTTTGCAAGACCGGACAGCCATATCGACGGCGTCAGCGTCTACGACTCCCGGATTCTGGCGGGAAAATATCTCGCTATGGATTCGCCGGTGGAGGCAGATTTAGTCGTGGGCGTACCGGAGTCAGGCAACTGTGCGGCATTGGGGTATTCTATGGAATCCGGGATTCCTTACGGACAGGCATTTGTAAAAAACGCTTATGTGGGGCGTACCTTCATCAAGCCAAAGCAGAAGAACCGGGAAAGCAGCGTGCAGGTGAAACTAAACGCTATCAGGGAAGCCGTGCGGGGGAAAAGAATCGTAATGATAGACGATTCCATCGTGCGCGGAACCACTTCTGATAGGATTGTGCGGATGCTTCGGGAAGCGGGAGCCACCGAAGTGCATATGCGCGTAAGTTCCCCGCCGTTTCTCTGGCCCTGCTACTTTGGAACCGATGTTCCAGCCAGGGAGCAGTTGATTGCCTACAATCATTCCATAGAAGAAATCCGTGATATCATCGGCGCAGATTCTTTAGGATATCTGCGGATGGAGCGGCTTAATGAAATCGCAGGACATCTCGGTATCTGCCGTGGGTGTTTTACCGGAGTCTATCCGATGGAACCACCGAAAGAAGATATCCGGGGGGAATTTGAGAAATAAGACGGACAGAGAAGCGGATAGGATATAAGGCAGACGGATAGGAAAGCAGATTAGAAATAAGATAGATTGGTTGAGATAGAATTGAGGCCAGACGAAAAGGAGAGACAAATGGGTACAGATAACTATGTAAGCCCGTTATCGGAGCGGTATGCGAGTAAAGAAATGCAATATATTTTTTCACCGGATATGAAGTTTAAGACATGGCGCAAGCTCTGGATTGCGCTGGCGGAAACCGAGATGGAACTAGGACTTTGCCAGAACGGCAAACCAGTTATTACGAAAGAACAGATTGACGAGTTAAAAAGCCATGCCGAAGACATCAATTACGATGTGGCGAAAGCCAGGGAAAAAGAAGTGCGCCATGACGTTATGAGTCATGTGTACGCATATGGACAGCAGTGTCCGAAGGCGGCTGGCATCATTCATCTGGGGGCGACTTCCTGCTATGTGGGCGATAATACGGATATCATCGTCATGACGCAGGCGCTAAAATTGGTGAAAAAGAAACTGGTGAATGTGATTGCCAGACTGGCGGATTTTGCGACAGAATATAAAGCGCTTCCGACGCTTGCCTTTACCCATTTTCAACCGGCGCAGCCTACGACCGTAGGAAAAAGGGCGACTCTGTGGGCGCAGGAATTTTGTCTGGATTTAGAGGACTTAGATTATGTCCTGTCAACGATGAAGCTGCTGGGATCTAAAGGAACCACCGGCACCCAGGCCTCTTTTTTGGAATTGTTTGACGGAGATCAGGAAACCATCGATAAAATCGACCCCATGATTGCCCAGAAGATGGGATTTGAAAAATGCTATCCCGTATCCGGGCAGACCTATTCGCGGAAGGTAGATACGAGAGTCTGCAACGTGCTGGCGGGAATTGCGGCCTCAGCGCATAAGATGTCCAATGATATCAGATTGTTACAACATTTGAAAGAAGTGGAAGAGCCTTTTGAAAAGAGCCAGATTGGGTCTTCCGCTATGGCCTATAAACGGAATCCGATGAGAAGTGAAAGAATTGCTTCCCTATCCAGGTTCGTCATGGTAGATGCGCTGAATCCAGCGATTACCTCTGCTACACAGTGGTTTGAGAGGACGCTGGACGATTCGGCCAATAAACGCCTTTCCATTCCAGAGGCTTTCCTTGCCATCGACGGTATTCTGGATTTGTGCCTGAACGTAGTGGACGGGCTGGTAGTTTATGATAAAGTAATTACCAGACATTTATTGAGCGAGCTGCCGTTTATGGCGACGGAAAATATCATGATGGACGCCGTCAAAATGGGCGGAAATCGCCAAGAGCTGCACGAAAAAATCCGCGAGCTTTCCATGATTGCCGGCGCCAATGTAAAAAAAGAAGGCAAAGAAAACAATCTGCTGGAATTAATCGCAGCAGACCCTGCTTTCCATATGAGTCTGGAAGAATTGCAGAATGCGATGGAACCTTCCCGGTATGTAGGAAGAGCCCCCCTGCAGGTAGAGAAATTCATAGAAGAGGTCGTGAAACCGATTCTGGAAGAGAATGAGGAGCTGTTGGGGATGAAGGCGGAAATTAGTGTGTAGGGAAAAGTTCAATAGTTTTTTACTTTAAAAGGAAGAGGTGCAAAGAGGCGATGCTATTCAATTCAATAAATTTTTTGTTTTTTTTCCCGATAGTAGTTTTGCTATATTTTGCAATTCCTGTTAAAGTAAGATATTTGTGGTTATTGGCGGCAAGCTATTTCTTTTATATGTGTTGGAACGCAGAGTATGCGCTGCTGATGCTGTTTTCTACCATTGTGACTTATGTATGCGGACTGTTTCTGGAGAGAACAAACTTAATATCGGGGGGGGGTAAAAACATGGCATGGAAAATGTTGCGTCGCCGTCGGTCTTACTCTCAATCTGACAGTTTTATTTGGTTTTAAATATAGTAATTTTATCATTCATAATTTCAATTCTGTGATGGATATTTTGCATATAGAAATCAATATTCCTAATTTTGATATTCTACTTCCCGTTGGGATTTCGTTCTATATTTTTCAGAGTTTAGGATATATGATAGACGTATATAGGGACGAGATTCCGGCGGAAAAAAATTTTTTCCGTTATGCTCTTTTCGTATCTTTCTTTCCCCAGTTAGTTGCCGGACCGATTGAACGTTCCAAAAACCTGTTGATGCAGTTGAAAAATCCCGTAAAATTTAATGTAAAAAATGCTGAATGGGGATTGCTGACTATGGCATATGGACTGTTTTTAAAATTAGTGGTTGCCGACAATATTGCTGTCATTGTGGATGAGATGTTTGAAAATACAGCGGAATACAGTACAATGGCGCTTCTGACGGCAGTTATTCTTTTTGCATTTCAGATTTACGGAGATTTTCAGGGATATACGCAGCTTGCAATTGGAAGCGCGCTTGTTTTCGGTATCTGTATCAATGAAAATTTCAATGCTCCGTATTTGGCGCGGAGTGTCAAAGACTTCTGGCGGAGATGGCATATCTCTTTAACGTCCTGGTTTACAGATTATTTGTATATTCCGCTTGGCGGAAATCGAAAAGGAAAAATCAGAAAACAGGTGAATACACTGATTGTTTTTTTATGTTCGGGTTTATGGCATGGCGCAGGATGGCATTTTGTGGCATGGGGAGCATTAAACGGGATATTCAGTGTTCTGGAAGACATTCTGATTCCTTTTTATCATAAAATGATTAATGCCTTAAAAATTAAAGAAAATACGATAACATGGAGAGGTTTCCGTGTGGCTGTTACTTTCTGCCTTGTTGATTTTACATGGCTTTTTTTTAGGGCAGCTTCTCTTGGAGATGCGATAACGCTTTTAAAACGGTTTGTTTTGGAATTTAGACCGCAATGGTTTTTGTCGGAAAGTTTGCCCGCCGCATTTGGCGGTGACGCGAATTTTATGATTATTATGGTATCGTTGTTGATTTTGTTTGCCATTGATTTTCTGTTATATAAAGGAATCGATTTTAGGACTATTATTTTCAGACAGCAGATAGTTTTCAGGTGGGCGCTTTACTTGTTGATTTTTTTGGTAATTATAAGTTGGGGAGCATATGGGGCATATGAGCAGAAACAATTCATTTATTTCCAGTTTTAAACATTTTTTTTCCAATGGGAATACGAAATTTGTTCTAAAACTTTTCTTATTTTTTATGATGGTAATTACTTATTTTTATCTTATGATGCCACAATACGAAGGAATTTACTGCGCTTCCTTACAGGATAAAGTGAAGCGCTTAGAATCTCTTGAAGGTCCCAAAATTGTTTTGTTGGGAAATTCTAATCTTACCTTTGGCATTGAATCTGAACTGATAGAGTCTGCGTTTGGTATGCCAGTTGTCAATATGGGACTGCACGGAGGACTCGGAAACAGATTTCATGAAGATATGGCAAGATACCATGTGGAAGAGGGGGATATCTATATTTTATGCCATACGTCGTTTGCGGATGATGGCAGTATCGGTGATGCGACACTTGTATGGTCTGCAATCGAAAATCATCCTAAACTATGGAAACTTCTGCGCTTATCGGATGCCCGCGACATGCTGGAGGCTTTTCCCAAATATCTGAAGAAATGTGTGGAATTATATAATACCGGACAGGGAAATCAGGATTTCGGCGGCATGTATGCCAGAAGTGCATTCAACGAGTATGGCGATGTGGCGTTGGAACGAAATGAAAATTTATACATTTTTAAGGAACCGGTCAATCCGCCGCCAATAAATGAAACGACGGTTCAAAGAATTAATGAATTGAATGCCTGGCTTGAGGAACGAGGAGCAGTTTTGCTGATAGCGACTTATCCGATTGGAAGTGGAGAATTGACGGCCGAAGCAGAGGAGTTTGACGCTTTCCAAAAGGAACTGGAAGAACAATTAGACCCTGTGGTAATATCGAGGTATACAGATTACATGTATGATTATACCTGTTTTTATGATACAAGTTTGCATTTAAATAGCGAAACGGCTAGAATCAGGACAGAACAATTAATTGAGGATATCAAGAACTGGCAGGAGTTACAGATAGAATAACATAACTAACATTAAATCAGAAGAACCCATTTATATCACCTCAAAGCTTCCAGCCTGATTCTAAACCAACGTTATGCTTACACGGTTTCTATTCAATCTCGCCGCTTAAATAAGCGTTCAATATATTCTGCGGTGCGTCGTAGTAAAAACTGCTGTTGAAATCTTCAATTTTGTCACTGACAAAAGAATGATAAGCGGCGAACAGGGCGTCAATAACGTCCAGATTGTTTTCCCTGGCGATGCCAAGAATAAGCCTTTTATATACTTTGCCGATATCCCAGTGACTGGGGATGGCATATCTTGCGGCGGTGATATTGTCAAAACCGCCTTCTGTGATATGGCTGGCGGCAATAAAGTCGTCGCTGACCTTTTCCAGATTATCGCTGTGGAAAACATCTGCCAGCTCATAGATTTTCGTTATATTTGCCCTGCCCAGCGCATTTACTATGTCGGTTCTTTTATTCTTTGTTTTCCTTGCGATATAGTCAATCAAGCTGCAGGTAAAAAAAAGGTCATTGTCTTTACGGTTTTCACGTCCTGTCAATCTGACACCTCCCTTGCGGATACAAATTCCAGACATTTTAAGGCGGCGGCAGAGTGAAAGTTTATCTGATGGGTAGGATACTTAAATTTTGCCAGCGCCCAGAATTGTTCTCTTGTAAGAATGCCGTCGATGTAGTCGGCAATGAAATTATAAATCTGGTCATCTGCCATTGCACCAATGACGATATCATAATCATGTTCTATTCCATGACGGCAGGCAATTATGAAGTCCAGCCATTCTTCCGTCATTTCCTTAAATTCCAGTATTTTCAGAGTAGTATCCATGCGGACGGTATAGGTATTTACCATGCCGGTGTCATATCGCCTTGCCCAACGCTCCGCTTGTTCCCGGATTGTTGTACAATAGAAACCGACGCCGAAATCCTTAGTATTTCTGCCTATGACAATATCCGGTTTTTCTACAGAAGCATAACTGCCGTGATAGACTGTCATTTTTCCCATGCGATATTGCTCCTTTATCCATCGTTAAAATATACATACAATAAGTCGCACATTCTGTCAAGGTACAGAGGGAAAACTTTTTTAAGAAATTGCTTCTTAGGAAATTGTAAGAAATTCAAAAGATTGATTTTACTTATGCCAGAAAATGGTTTATAATCATATAGTAAAAAACAGGGCAGGTTTTTTACAAACCTGCCTTCTTAATGAAAAAAAGTCTGGAGGAATGAACATGGTAAAAGCAATCGTAGGCGCTAACTGGGGTGACGAAGGCAAAGGAAAGATTACAGACATGCTGGCGAAAGAAGCCGACATTGTGATTCGTTTTCAGGGAGGCGCTAACGCAGGACATACAATTGTAAATAATTATGGAAAGTTTGCGCTGCATACATTGCCGTCGGGCGTATTTTATGATCATGTTACAAGCATTATCGGTAATGGAGTCGCGCTCAATATTCCCATCCTTTTTAATGAGATAAAATCAATCACAGATAGAAATGTACCAATGCCGAAGATTCTTGTATCTGACAGGTGTCAGATTGTGATGCCTTATCATATTCTGTTCGACCAGTATGAGGAAGAGCGGCTGGCGGGTAAATCTTTTGGCTCCACCAAGTCGGGGATCGCGCCTTTTTATTCCGATAAGTACGCCAAAATCGGTTTTCAAGTCAGCGAGCTTTTTGATGAGGACCGTTTAAGGGAAAAAGTGGAACGGGTATGCGTGACCAAGAATGTGTTATTAGAGCATTTGTATCATAAACCGACGATTCAGGTAGAAGAGCTTCTGGCGACGCTAAAGGAATACAAAGAGATGATTGCGCCTTATGTGTGTGACGTATCTTCTTATCTGCATCAGGCAATCAAAGACGATAAGACCATCCTGCTTGAGGGACAGCTTGGTACGTTGAAAGACCCGGATCATGGCATTTATCCGATGGTAACTTCTTCTTCCACATTAGCGGCATACGGCGCTATCGGCGCAGGAATTCCGCCTTATGAAATCAGGCAGATTTATACGGTATGTAAAGCTTATTCTTCCGCGGTGGGCGCAGGGGCTTTTGTATCGGAAATCTTTGGCGACGAAGCAGATGAACTGCGGCGGCGTGGCGGCGACGGCGGCGAGTTTGGCGCGACTACGGGGCGTCCACGCCGTATGGGATGGTTTGACTGCGTGGCTTCTAAGTACGGATGCAGACTACAGGGAACAACGGACGTAGCTTTCACCGTATTGGACGTACTCGGCTATCTGGATGAGATTCCCGTCTGCGTCGGTTATGAAATTGACGGCGAAGTGACGACAGAATTTCCGGTGACGGCGAAGCTTGAGAAAGCAAAACCTGTCTTAAAGAAAATGCCAGGCTGGAAATGCGAAATCCGGGGTATCCGAAATTACGAAGAACTCCCGCAAAACTGCCGCAATTATATAGAATTTATCGAAGAACAAATCGGCTACCCGATTACTATGGTATCCAACGGACCCGGACGGGACGATATCATCTATCGTAAAAGCCCGTTGAGGTAACAACATGCCGGAAGACATCATGGAAGTAAACGATAAGAAATTTGCCATCCTCAGACTGCTGGGTAAAGGAAAAGGCGGCTATTCTTATCTGGTTTCTGACGAAACAGGGCGGTATGTTTTGAAACAGATTCACCACGAGCCCTGTGATTATTATCAGTTTGGCAATAAAATCGAGGCGGAAATCAGGGACTATGACAGGTTGAAGAAGATAGGAATCCCGATGCCGCAGTTATTTGGTGTGGATCATGGGCGGGAGCGGATTCTGAAGGAATATATCGAGGGCGATACCATTTATGACGCGGTCCTGCATGATAAAATGAAACCAGAGTATATGAAACAGGTAGAGGCAATGTGCGCCCTGTTATATCCGGCGCATACGAATATCGACTATTTTCCAACAAATTTCATTGTGCAGCGTGGGAAACTCTTCTATATAGACTACGAATGTAACGACTATATGGAAGAATGGAATTTTGAAAATTGGGGGATACAGTATTGGTCTAAGACGGAAGCGTTTTTAAAATATGTAGAAGAGCATGAGGGGGTCTGATAGGATCCCCTCAAATAATAATCCCCTTCCTACGATATTCTGTGGGCGTCATATGCATTTGCTTCTTGAAGATGCGGATAAAATGTTCTGTCGTCTCATAGCCGACCTGTTCGGAAATATTGGCGATTGAGAGATTCGTATCCTGAAGCAGTACCTGCGCCCGCTCTAAGCGTACCTGCTGTAAAATCTGGGTAAAAGAGCGTCCCGTGGTGGATTTAATCAGACGGGAAGTATATTCCGGCGTATAGTGGAATCTGACGGCAACCTGGTTTAGCGTCACAGTGGTAAAATTATCCTGAATATATTGAAGCAGAGCGAAGCGTTGAACGTCTGCCTTTTGCATAAAGGTAGGCAGTTCAATGCTTTTTTCATAGTTACGGATTAACAACCCGAATATCAGCATCAGCGTATAAGAAATCATCTGATCCCAGTAGAGGGACTGATTGATGGATTCCCAGTACATATAGAGGAAACCGCGCTGGATTTCATAATCACTGCCGGTATGGAAAATGATATAGTCATTCCCGTTTTCAGAATAGATATTGTTCAGAAAAAAGGCAGTCAGGATATTTGGGTTATTCAGAAAGTTAAAAAAGATATTGTGCAGCGTGCTCTTGCGAATCAGGCAGTTGAGGACGATGCTGTCATCAAAGACGCCGATGGAGTGTTTGATGCCGGGCGGAATGATGCAGATGTCCCCTTTAGATAACGGCTGTTTTTTATTACTGATTGTCTGTTTGCATTTCCCATCATAGACATAAATCAGCTCAAAGAAAGTATGTTCATGGACAATCGGCGGACTGTAGCGGTTATGCCGCAGGGTAACGATAGAGGCGCGTTTGTCCGCATCGAAATAGAAATAATCTTCATACACGGGAGGTATCGTATTCGGGATATCCGGTATTAGGAGATGTTTTTCATATACTTTATTCATATCCAGCTCGGCAAGGAACTTCTTCAGGGAATATTCCTGCTGTCTTGCGTAATAATATTTCCGGTAAATCAATTCTTCTTCATTGAGTTTATAAATCTCACTTTTTAAGGTCTCATAATCCATCGTCGTATCCTCCGCCCGGTAAAAGGATCGGTTTATCGTTTTGTAGGACAGTGCTCGGTACAATAAGATAATCGCGTAGCAATTTTCCTATGTTCTATTCTATCAAAAACCGAAATATCAAAATAAATCATCTAGTTACGTCTATTATAACATAAAAATCAAAATAAATCAATTAAATATGTATTTTATGACCATTGGAAAAGGGATAGGGAAGACTATAATGTAAGTATAGCAGAAAAGAAAGTAAGCTGAAAGAGCTAAAAGGCGGCAAAGTTGTTAAAGCAGCAAAGCACAAAAAGCAACAAGAAAGGACAAAGCGTATGGGAAAAGTAATACTTCAGGTAGAGCACATGGATAAGCGGTTTGGTTCTACTGTCGCATTGAATGATGTCAGCATTGAGGTCAGGCGAGGGGAAATTCAGGGACTGATTGGCGAGAACGGTTCCGGGAAATCTACGGTTACTTCCATCATAGCGGGAATGCAGAAGGCGGACAGAGGGGAAATGTATTTAAGAGGCGAGAAATGGGAGCCGCGTTCCATGCTCTGGGCGCTGGAAATGGGCGTCGGGATGATTGTACAGGAAAACGGAACGGTTCCGGGCATCACGGTGGCGGAAAATATTTTTCTTGGGGAATCCAAACGGTTTAAAGTTCTCGGAAAACGGGGCAAAGAATGGGGAACCGTCAACCGGAAAGCGATGATAGAAGAAGCGCAGGCGGCGTTAGATGCGATAAGCGCTTCCCATATCCGGGCAGAGCAGCTGACAGCAAGATTGGATATGCAGGATAGAAAGCTCATCGAGATTGCCAGAATCATGAATAAGAAACCGAAGATTCTGGTGGTGGATGAAACGACGACGGCATTGTCGCAGATTGGGCGGGATATCATCTACAAAATCATGAAACAGATGAAGGAAGAAGACAATGCAGTCATTTTCATATCCCACGATCTGGATGAAATCATGAATGTCTGCGATTCCCTCACGGTACTTAGGGATGGAAAGATTATCATTACATTTTCCAAGGAAGAGTTTGATGAGGAAAAGATTAAGACGAGTATGATTGGCAGGGAAATGCAGGGCGATTACTATCGCAGCGATTATGACGGAAGTTACAGCGACGAAGTGGTCATGGAAGTGAAGGACGCCAACTTGGGCAATCAGTTAAAAGATTTCAACTTGCAGCTGCACAAAGGGGAAATCTTAGGAATCGGCGGTCTTTCCCACTGCGGGATGCATACGCTTGGCAAGGTTTTGTTTGGAGCCGAAAAACCGGCAGAAGGCAGGGTTCTCATCCGGGGCAGAGAGCTGAAAAATGAAGCGGACGCCATGAAAGAGCAGATAGGATATGCGGCGAAAGACAGGGACGTTGAGTCATTATGCTTAAATGCAAGTATCCGCGACAATATCGCCATCGGCGGTCTGGATTGCTTTTCCATACAGAATTTCCTGATTCTGCCCGGCAAAGAGAAGAAATATGTGCAGGAACAGATTCAGAATCTGAGCGTGAAATGTGCGGAAATGAATCAATATGTGTCCGCTTTATCGGGCGGAAACAAACAGAAAGTCGTTTTCGGGAAATGGATTGGAAGAGGGAGTGAAATCCTGATTCTGGACTGCCCCACAAGAGGCGTGGATATTGGTGTGAAACAGGCGATGTATCAGCTGATGTACCAGATGAAGAAGGAAGGCAAGTCCATCGTCATTATTTCCGAGGAAATGACAGAGTTAATCGGGATGGCGGACCGTCTGATTGTTATGAAGGACGGGGAAATCAAGAAAGAGTTTCCAAGAAGCGAGTCGCTTAGCGAATCAGACATTATTCAATACATGATTTAGGAGGGAAAGAGGATGAACGGGAGAACAATCAAGAAGTACATTATGAATTTAACCCCTCTTTTTGGATTAGTTGCATTATTTGCAGTGTTCATGATACTTGGAACGTCGAGGGACATCAATATTTCCTATGGTCTGAAAAGTATCGTCAACCAGTCCGTAGTCGTAGCGGTAGTCGCTACAGGAGCGATTTTCATCTATACGCTGGGTTCTTTTGATATCAGTCTCGGCGCATCTACCGCAGTCAGCGCGCTTATCGGCGGGATGGTTTATCTCAAGACGGAAAATATTTTCCTCATGCTGCTTGTCAGTGTCGGTGTGGCGGTCTTGGTGGGGCTTTTAAACTCAGTCCTTGCCTCGGTGTTTAACTTACCGGTGTTTGTCACGACGATTGCGATGTTGAGTGTGTTAAACGCCCTTGTCCTGGTCCTGATTAAGATAAACGGGACGGGTTCTGAAATCGCGGTTCCGGCAGCAGCGGTAAAAGCGTTGAACAATACGACCTTTAAAATAGTGGTATTAGCGGTATTTGTTTTATTCAGCATCTTTATCTTTAGTTTTACGAAAGTCGGCAGAATGCAGAAATTCCAGGGCGGAAATCCGGTTTGTGCCAAATTGAGCGGTATTTCCGAAAAGAAAATGGCGATTATCGCATTCGTCATGTCGGGTATCGGCGTAGGTCTTGGAGCGTTTCTTTTCATTATCTATGCGCCCACGCTGACAAGAAACACGGCTTCCAGCGTCGGTATGGACGTCATCATCGCAATTGTATTCGGCGGTATGCCGGTATCGGGCGGCGCGAGAAGTAAGATTTACGCGGCAGTGATTGGGGCATTTTCCATGACGCTGTTGAGTCAGATTATGGTAATGTTCAATCTCAATTCGGGAATTGGACAAATGGTAAAGGCGGCAATCTTTATCCTGGTTGTATTCTTGGCGACCAGCGACCAGAGAGGAAAAATGCTGCCAAGGTAACGGATTCGGTATTTCGCGGGGACGCTTAATACATAAAAATGAAAAAGGAGGAACTATCTAATGAAAAAGTTTTGGGCATTATTGCTTACAGCAGCGATGGCAGTATCTATGTTGACCGGCTGTGGGAGCAACGGTTCAGAAGGAAATGGAACAACAGAGGGTAACACAAACAGCGCAGCTGATACAGGGGCGCAGACAGACGGGGCGGACGATGCTGATACAGCAGACGACGGCGGAGCGGATATAGCATCCGGTTTGGATATGAGCCAGACCGTCAAAATGGGTATTCTTGTATCGGACGCAACAAGTGCAGAAGCATTGGCATTTCGTAATTATTACACAGAATATATTCAGAAACAATATAATGTGGAAATGATTTATTCTGACGAATTGACGGACGCAGCAGGGGAAACATCGGCAATCGATACATTTATCACCAACAATTGTAAAGCGATTATCTCTTTTTCCTCTTTCGACCGTGCAGCGCAGCTGGAACAGTGCGATGCGGCTGGCGTTTACTATGCGGTAGCAACCGGAACGCTGACAGAAGAAGAGTATGAGACCTACAAAGGATATGAGTATTATGTAGGCGCAATCGGTCCTTCCCTGGATGTGGAATTTGAAACCGGTTACAACATGGCAAAACACTACCTGGATCAGGGTATGAAGAACTTCGCAATCTTTGGCGGCGCGATTCCGTATTACACGGAAATGCATATCTATCGTGCAGCAGGTATGTTGAGTGCTATGGTAGAGGCAAGCGGCGCAGATTATCAGGGAGCGGCGGATAAAGGCGCGATTATCGGACAGATTTTCACAGACGGCGAAGTAAAGACCGGCGCAATCGGCGATATCAATGTCCTCGGTTATGTGGGCGGATACGATATGGACGATGCATGGTTTGGTAAATGTGCGCAGATGGCGCAGACAGCAGATTTGGAAGTGATTCTGGCAGTCGGGAATGGTTCAGACTTCTTCGGAACCGCGATTGCTGGAACAGACGTAAAAATTGCCAGTGTAGACGCCTATGCAAGCAGCTACGGCGAAGCGATGGAAGCGGGAATGTTGGATTATCTTGCAGGTAAATTCTCTGCAAGCATCGGACCTATCTTTCTTGCAACTTACAGGGCAGCTCTTGGCTCCCCGGTTCGTACAGCAGACGGTAACGCGCTTGCATTAAGCCAGGGTTACTGGGTAGCGACCAGCGCAGATGAATTTAATACTTACTATGCAGTGGACAGCAGCGTGGACTCCCCGGCATATACGAAAGACATGCTGGATACGTTATTAGGCGCAGATTATGCGGCATTTGAGAGTTTTGTAGGCAAATACAGCTTTGAAGAAATTCAGGGAATGTAAGAGAGAAATTTACACAGGAGGCAGGCGGAGAACGCTCCGCCGCCGCCCTGTGGTAACAAATTTTGCAGGTTGAGAGAAAGGCATGGTTATTAATATGAAGACAAAGAATAATGATATGTTGAAAAGAATCGTGGGAACGGCGGCAATTCCTGTAGCAACCTTTCTGATTGTACTCATACTGTGCAGCGTACAGGGCGTGAAATTATTTGAAACAGAAGGAAACTGGGTTTTGTTTTTCCGTGCGGCGGCGTCGGTCATGCTGACAACCTTTGCGCTGTCGTTAAATTTAAACAGCGGAAGATTTGATTTTTCCATCGGGTCCGTATCGTTGTTATCTTCCGTAATCAGCGCTTCAATCTGTACATCGGCGGGACTTCCCACGGCGGCGATGCTGGGGATTTCCATTGTATCCGGCGCAGCGCTTGGACTGATATCCGGTTCGATATATGTTATCGTAAAACTTCCGCCGATTATCGTATCGCTGGGTGTGGCGCTGTTTTATGAAGGGCTTGCTTTTGCCATCACGGACGGGTACGGCATTTCCTTTGTGGCGAATACGGAATTAACAAGTTTTCCAAGCGTTATCAATTATGTGCTTGTCATTTTAGTCGGGTTGTTTGTTTTTATCTTTCTTTTTGACTATACGCAGTTTGGTTATGAATATAAGGCGCTTGTTTCCGGTCAGAAAGTATCGGTAAATACGGGAATCAAAGAAATTCCCAATGCAGTTTTTTGTTATACGATTTCAGGCGCGCTCATGGGAGTCGTAGGATTTATGAGTGCAACCAATACGGGAACCATTCAGATGGCTTTGAATTTCGGTTCCATCGGCGTGATGTTTACGGCGTTCCTTCCCATGTTCATCGGCGGTTTTATCGGAAGGTTCTGCAATGAAAAAATCGGGTATCTGCTGGGAGCCGTGACGACGGCGTTTATATCCCTGATGTATGCAAGACTGAATGTGAACGCATCGATTCAACAGATTGTAACGGCATTGATTTTAGTATGCTTCCTGATTTATCTGAATAACGAAAATAAAGTGATTGAATTAGTCACATTGAAGAAATATATCAAATCGAAAACAAAGTAGTCTGCGGTTTTACTGTCGAAGGCTGCGGGAAAGGCATGGTTATTAAGATGAAATATGAAGCGGTGATTTTTGACTTAGACGGGGTGATTTGCTTTACGGATAAATATCATTACCAGGCGTGGAAAAAGATGGCGGATGATATGGGCATCTATTTTGATGAAACGATTAACAACAGACTGCGGGGCGTAAGCCGTATGGAAAGTCTGGATATTATCTTAGAAAACTACGATAAAGAGCTTTCCTTGGAAGAAAAACAGAAACTGGCGCAGAGCAAGAACAGTCTCTATGTCGAGCTGCTTAGCCAGATGTCGGAAAAGGATTTGTCTACGGAAGTAAAAGAAACGCTGGACGCTTTGCGGGCAAAGGGATTACGGCTTGCGATTGGCTCTTCCAGCAAAAATGCAAAATACATATTGGAACGGTTAGGGCTGAAAGATTACTTTGATGCTGTAAGCGACGGGACGAATATTACGAAATCGAAGCCGGATCCGGAAGTTTTCTTAAAAGCGGCGGAATTTCTAGGAAAAGAACCGGGGAAATGTCTGGTAGTCGAAGATGCAAAGGCAGGAGTAGAAGCGGCCGGAGCAGGCGGATTTGACAGTGCGGGCTTAGGCGAGGCGGCATCCTGTGGGGAAGCCACATATGGGATGGAAACGTTTAGCGATTTAGTGAAAATTGCCTGATAGCCGGAAATGGTGACAGAATGCGAGGGAAAATTATGGATTTGAAGAAAAAACCTTTTTGTTTAAGCGACGCGGATATCGCATGGGTGGACAAAACATTGGAGCAGATGACTCTGGAAGAAAAAATAGGCGCCCTGTTCTGCCCGATTGGATACTCTACGGAACCGGAATATCTGGACAGGATGCTGGGTTTTCATATCGGCGGTCTTTTCTTCCGCGACGGTGTCGGCAGTGAAATGAGAAGAACATTTGAGTATGCGCAGACCCATTCCCGGATTCCGTTGTTGATTCCTTCCAATCTGGAAGCGGGTGGGGACGGCGCGGCGACGGACGGAACGCCTTACGGAAAACAGATGGCGTGCGCGGCAGCCGGCGATAAGAAATATGCCTACAGGCTGGGAAAAATCGCTTGTAAGGAGGCGTCGGCGCTGGGGATTAACTGGGCGTTTGCGCCAGTGGTGGATATTGACAGGAATTATCACAATCCGATTACCAATGTGAGAACTTATGGCGATGACCCGGAGATGATTTATGCATGTGCGAAAGAATACATGCGCGCAGCGACGGAGTGTAATATGGCGGTGGCCATCAAACATTTTCCTGGAGACGGCGTGGATGAAAGGGATCAACATCTTCTGACATCCGTTAACAGCCTGTCTATGGAAGAGTGGGATGAGACTTATGGGACGATTTATAAAAGACTAATTGACGATGGGGCGTTAACCTTTATGGCAGGGCATATCGCAATGCCGGCTTATCAGGAACATTATAATCCAGAGATGAGGCATAGAATTGTCCCGGCCACTTTGTCAAAGGAAATCTTACAGAATCTACTGCGGGACAAGTTAGGCTTTAACGGTCTGATTATCACGGACGCAACGCCGATGGTGGGCTTTACTGCGGCGATGGCGAGAAATCAGTCTGTACCGCTTGCGATTGAAAGTGGCTGCGACATGTTCTTATTTAATAAGGATTTGGAAGAAGACTATCAATTCATGATGGACGGCTATAAGAACGGCATCTTATCAGAAAAACGTCTCATGGAGGCAAATAGAAGGATTCTGGCGCTGAAGGCGGCATTAAAGCTGCATGAGAAGAGCGCGGCAGGTACCTTGGTGCCGCCGGAAGAGAGTCTCTGTGTCTTAAAAAGCAAGCAGCATATCGCCTGGGCGAAAGAACTGGCGGACGCATCGATTACGCTGGTTAAAGATACGCAGAAGTTGCTTCCGATAAGCGCACAGAAATATCCTAGAGTCTTACTGGAAATTTTGGGGGATTTCCCATCCAACGACAGGGTTTTGAAACAGACCAGGACCGCCTTGGAACAGAAAGGATTTCAGGTTTTCGTCTATGAAAAAGAAAACTTCGAGGTCGGCGTCGATAACGTGAAAAGTTTTAAAGAAAAATACGATATGGTCATCTATATTGGCAATGTCGAGAACGCAAGTAATAAGACGACGAACCGGTTAAATTGGTACACTTTCTGGGGACAGGGAAACAATGTGCCCTGGTTTGTACACGAGGTTCCGGTGTTATTTATCAGCGTGGCCAATCCTTATCATCTCTTAGATGTGCCGATGATACAGACCTATATCAACTGTTATTCTAACAATGAATATGTACTGGAAGCGGTTGTAGGGAAGATAACCGGAAACAGTGAATTTAAAGGAAAAAGCCCGGTTGACGTATTCTGCGGAAGGGACGAGTTACAATATTGTTAAAAATTTAACAGGCAGACTAGATACACTTATGCGAACAAAAAGAGTTTAAACGAAGGAATGAGAGAATATGAGAATAGAACATCTACGAGTCAATCACTTAAAAAACCCATTGGGGTATGATTTCCCCTATTTGACGCTTTCCTGGAAAGTAAGAGATGCGGCGGCGCATTTTTTGGAAGAAGTGCGTATCGTCATATCCCAGAGCGAGACAATGGACTCTTTTGTTTATGACAGTGGTATCCTGCATGATTTTAGAAGCTGCCAGTTGGAAGTAGAGATGCCGCTACAGCCACGGACACGCTATTTCTGGAAAGTCTTTGTAACGGCGGATGACGGAAAGGAAAGCGCAGAAAGTGAGGTAGCATGGTTTGAGACGGCGAAAATGGAAGAGCCCTGGGAAGCATGCTGGATTGCGGCTCCGGAAGACAGGGAGAGAATGCCGGTTTTATACCGCTCTTTTTCTATCGTAGATACCTTGAAGAAGGCGCGGCTCTATAGTTTCGGCGCAGGATTATATGAAGTGGAAGTAAACGGTACAAAAGTGGGGGAAGAATACCTGCTTCCGGGCTATCATTCCTACGATTTGCTGTTAGAATATCAGACCTTTGATTTGACGGACTATCTGCGAAAAGGTGACAACTGTGTCAGTATTTCCCTGGGGGAAGGCTGGTATAAAGGCAGGTTTGGATTTGACGATGTCTATCTGGATTTATATGGGGAAAGAAAAAAATGCATTGCAGAGCTATATCTGGAGTATGAATCGGGACGGATTGAGCGGATTGATACGGATGGAAACTGGCAGGCGAAAGCAGGCAATATTCTGGGAAACGGAATCTATGACGGGGAATGTCAGAATGATTTGCTTGCGCCTATGTCCCTTACAGTGGAAGTATTACAGGATGATACTTTCCTGTTGACGGCAAGGTCCAATCCGCCCATTCATAAAGTGGGCGACTATGCGCCTGTATCGGAAAAAGAGCATCCGGACGGCTATCTGCTGCTGGATTTTGGCAAAAGTATCACCGGCTGGGTGGAATGGCAGGGGAAGTTAGATAGCGGACAACAGATTCGTCTGCAATACGGCGAAGTGTTGCAGAACGGTGGTTTTTACCGGGATAATCTAAGGACGGCAAAGGCGGAGTTTGTCTATACTTCCGATGGAAACGAGAAGACGGTACGCCCGCACTTTACCTATTATGGCTTCCGCTATGTCAAAGTCGAGGGGTTAAAGGAAGGGCAGAAACTAACGTTTCGGGCTTATCGCCTCATGTCCGATATCGAGAGAACCGGCTTTATCGAGACTTCCGATACGAAGATAAATCAGTTATTTGAAAATACCCTGCGTTCCCAGAAATGTAATTTTCTGGATATTCCTACCGACTGCCCCCAGCGGGATGAGCGCATGGGATGGACGGGGGATGCCAATATCTTTGCGAATACGGCTTGTTTCCATATGGACAGCAGCGCCTTTTTCCATCATTATACAAGGAGTCTGCATTTAGAACAGGGGTTGGGCAATGGAGCGATTCCTTTCTTTTCCCCTAGACCCAAGGTCCCGGTGAATGAGCGGACGAATCCTTTTTATCTGGATACCGGCGCATGTATCTGGGGCGATGTGGCAGTCATGCTTCCCTGGACGCTCTATCAGTACTATGGCGATAAGGCGCTTCTTAGGGAACAGTACCCGATGATGAAAGAATGGATCGAATATGTCAGAGGACGTTCTAAAGAAAACGAAATTCCGTTTCTATGGCAGAACGATAGGCAGTTAGGGGACTGGCTGGCGTTAGATAACGGCAATATTCATAATCCGGTGGGGAAGACGGACGCTGGTTTTCTTGCCTCAGCATGTTACTATCAGTCTACGCTGACGCTGGCGCAGGCGGCGGAGGCATTGGGACTGGCGGAAGCGGAAAAATACCGGGAGCTTTCGGAAAAGATTAAAAAGGCGTTTATCGGCTTCTATTTTACGACAGACGGAAGGCTGAAAATTGATTTGACCCAGACGGCATGCGCCTTTTTACTACATATCGGGCTTTATCCCGAACATGCGGCAGAAAAGTTAAAGGCAGATTTAAAACGTCAGATAGAAGAAAACCAAGGGCATCTGAATACCGGTTTTCTTGGAACGCCGATTTTATGTCTGGCACTATCAGATAACGGGTGTAATGATTTATCCTACGATTTGCTTCTCAACGAAGAATATCCGGGCTGGCTCTATGAGGTGAATCTGGGAGCGACTACTGTCTGGGAGCGTTGGAACTCATTAGGCGAGGATGGCGTAATAAGCGGTACGGGGATGAACAGCCTGAATCATTACGCTTATGGAAGTATTGCGGACTGGATGTACCGGTATATGTGCGGATTCCAGCCGGCGATGGGGCAGGATATCCCGATGACGATAAGACCCATGCCGGATACGAGATTTTCTTTCGTAAAAGGACGCTGGGAGTCTGTATTTGGGACGTATGTAAGCGGCTGGCATTATGAAGAGGGGACGGGTTTCCAATATGAGATGGAAATTCCTTTTAATACAATAGCAAATGTTATTTTACCAAATGGAAAAAAACATCGCTTAGAAAGCGGAATATACAGGTTTGATAAGGATGGGCAGATCCTTTGAAAGAAACGTACTTTCAAAGGAAGGACCGTTATCCGGTGAAGCGGATAAGGAGAGAATATTTATGAAGATTGCTGTACTTGTGGGCGGGATTGCATATGAGACGCAGCGGCGTCTGTTAGAAGGGATTACCCAGTATGCAGAAGAGAAAAATATCAGTATTTTTGTATTTACCTGTAACGGGGACATTTACAAACAGTCAGAATACGGCATGGGGGAATTTCAAATCTTTCATTTGCCGGACTTAAACCGTTATGATGGGATTATTTTCGCCAGGGATACGATTCAGAGTGAGCAGTTTGCGGCGGATATCACGAAGCGGATTGAGGAATCGGGAGTGCCGGCGGTCAGCATTGAAAACGATATTCCGGGGATGCCGGTCTATTATGTGGACAACAGGGAAGCGATGCGGGATATGGTAACGCATGTTATTGAAATGCACGGTGCGAAAGATATCTGTTATCTGTCAGGACCTAAGCAGAATCCCGAAAGCGCAGAACGCTTAAAGGGCGCGCAGGACGCCATAGAAGCGCATGGGCTGAAACTGCCAAAAGAGAGGCTTTTTTATGGAAATTACTGGATAGACAGCGGCAAAGAGCTGGTGGATACGCTGATGAAGCAGGCGGAGGAGCAGGAAAAGATGCTGCCGGACGCCATTGTCTGTGCCAACGACGATATGGCGCTGGGAGCCTATATCGAGCTGAACGAGCGCGGCGTCGAGGTGGGAAAAGAGATGATCCTGACCGGATACGACCATACGTCGGATGCCACGAATCTTTCCCCCAAGATTACGACCGTCGAGAAGCCCCAGGCGCAGATTGGCTACGAAGCCTGTAAGAGCCTTGTGGAACATGCCGGGGAAACCCGAATCGGGAAGCAGATAGAAAGCCGGAAATTCAAGGTAAAACATTTTTACCGCGGAAGCTGCGGGTGTCAGGACCATAAGAAAAGGAAACTTTCCAAAGTGCAGTTGAAAAATTTGCAGCAGAAACTGGAAATCTTCAACATAGCAGAAATCAATAAAAACATGGTATCCGACTTAAACGACTGCGATAATCAGCAGGATTTCTATGAGTGTCTGAAGGAGTATATCGCGCAGCTGGATTTTTCCTTCCTCTATCTGTGTCTCTGCGAGGACAAAGATGCGGAGGATAAGACGGAATACAGTTATCAGATTCATGAAAACTATTCTGAGCAGATTTATATTCCGGTTGCCTATGAGGAAGGCGTTTTTACCCAATATCCCTATTTTGCCTGTAAAGATTTGCTTCCGCAGGAATGCATGGATAAAATCGGCAGCCAGCTATGCATTGTGGCGCCGGTTCATTTCCGCAAAAACTGCCTCGGCTATCTGGTCATGTGCGGAAGCGGACTTCCCTTTAACAGCACGCAGTTTCAGATGTGGCTGATGAATATTTCAAATGCCTTAGAGAACATCCGCAAACAGACGGAGTTAAAACGCCTCGTCAAGAAACTCAACAGCGTCTGGATGTTAGACAGTCTGACCCAGATTTACAACAGAGCCGGATTTTTCCACTTTGCGGATAAGCTGCTAAAGGAGTGTAAGAAACATGAAACGCCAATCGGAATGCTTTTCGTGGATATCAATAAGCTAAAGCGTGTGAACGACGGTTTCGGGCATGAAGAGGGCGATTTCTATATCAAGACCGTCGCCGACTATCTGAAAAAACTGAAAAACGACGGACAGCTTCTGATGCGCTATGGCGGGGATGAATTTGTGGTTTTGGGCGAGTTTGTGACAGGGGAAGAATTTAAAAACCTGTTAGAAAAATTAAACCCGGAACTTGCCCTATGCAGACAGCAGCATCAGAAACCCTACGAAATGAGCGTGAGTATCGGCTTCCAGTCGGTATCGATGACGCAGGATTTCCAGCTGGATGAGCTGATGAAACAGGCGGACCAGGAAATGTATACCATGAAAAAGAAAGGATAGACGAAGGATGAAAAAAGGCGTATCGATTCAGGTAAAAGTTATGATTAGCATGTTCATTATTTTGGCGGCGGTACTGTTTAATACCTTCTTCACCAATGCCAATCTGGGGAATATTGAACAGTCGGCGGCACAGATGAACCAGATTTATGTCCAGATTCAGAAGTTGTATGGAAATATTGGAAAAAGAGTCGAGATGATACAGAAGTATGCGAATATTTTAGTGGGCAGCTCCGATGACGACTTAGTCATTGCGGGCGATATCTACGGGCAGCTGGATAGTGAAATGACGACGGTCAAAGGGCTGCTTGTAGAGCTTGGGGATTACGCCCGGATGACGGAAAATGAAGAATTAATTGCCCTTTTTGCGCAATACAGCGACGGATGCGACGTTTTGCTGGATAGTATGCAGACCCTCAGCCAGATTCGGAAAGAGGGCGATATGGCAGGCGCCAAGATGTATCTGGGGACAGAAGCGTTAGCCATTATTCTTTCCCAGGAGCAGGTGTGCATCGATTTGGAAGCAGCGTTTGATATCTGTCTGGCGGACGCCCAAAAAAGTCTGGAAGGGCGCATCAATATTGCGGAAAACAGCAGTCTGGCAGTTTCTATCATCAGTATTTTAAGCATTCTCTTTTCCCTTATCATGTGTTATAAGGATATGCTGCAGCCCATGAAGAAACTGAGCCTGAAAGTACAGCAGATAGCGTCCCGGATAGCGGAAGGAACCTGCGATTTGACCGAGCGGATGCCCACCAGGAGAAACGATGAAATCGGACAGCTGATGGCAAGCATGAACCTGCTCTTAGAAGCCTTTTTAAAGCTTACTTATAAAGTCCAGAAAACAACCGCATATATGGAGGAAGCGGCGAACCGGACCAAGGTGCAGTTTGCGACGTCCAATGATAAAATAAACGATTTATCGGCAGTCATGGAAGAACTTTCGGCGGGCAGTGAAGAGGTTTCCACCCTTGTAAACCAGATGAAGGGAAAGATGCAGGAAATCGCCGGTCAGACGGGCGATATTACGGGCGAAGTAGAACAGGGAAGCAGCTTTGCCGCAGATTTACGGGAACGGGCAGGATATATCCGTAGTAAGACCACGGAAAGCAGGAAAAATTCAGAAAACATGGTCGGAACCATCAAAGAGACGATGTCGAAGAGCATCGAAGAAAGCCATAGCATTAACCGCGTGAACGAACTGACCAACACGATTCTGGAAATTGCTTCCCAGACCAACCTGCTGGCGTTAAACGCCGCCATCGAAGCGGCAAGGGCAGGGGAGGCCGGCAAAGGATTTGCGGTCGTGGCGGAAGAAATACGCGCCCTTGCGGATAATAGTAAGACAAACGCCAGCGCCATCCAGGAATTGAATAACAAGATTATTGAAATCGTCCAGTCCTTATGCGCGTGCAGTGAGAAGATGCTGGGATTTGTGGATTCCGATATTATGGAAGATTATAAAAACTTTGAGAACATGTCCATCCAATATGCCGATGATGCGGACGCAGTATCCCAAATCATGGAAAAGATACAGGGCAGCGTAGATCATATCAATCAGCAGATTTTTAGTGTGACCCAGAATATCGGCGGTATTTCATCCTCGATGGAGGAAAGCACGCAGGGAATCCAGAACGTAGCCCAGAATGTGCTGGATATTTCCAATACCACCAATGAGATTTACCGGGAAACCTGTGAAAATACCAAGGTGACGACAGAGTTAAAGCATGTTTCGGCAGGATTTGTCGTGGAATAAGAGTCTCTTTTTTCCTAATTTTACAGATTGGTACTTTACATATCCCCCCTCAAAGCGATATGATAATGTAGATGTGAAATAAGCGCTAAAGCATAGAGAGTGGTGCACTTTCAACTATAAGATGACAGAGGTATGGATTATGCTGGAATTAAAGAAGATATCTTTTGAGGTATCGGGGGAAGATAGGAAAGAGAGCCAGAAAGAAATCGTCAGGGATATCAGCCTGACGGTAGAGGAACGTAAGTTCGTGGTTATAACCGGACCCAACGGCAGCGGAAAGTCGACCCTTGCCAAATTAATCGCAGGAATCGAGAAGCCGACCAGCGGACAGATTTTTTTGGATGGCATCGATATTACGGATACAGGCATTACCGAACGGGCGAAAATGGGAATCGGCTTTGCCTTCCAGCAGCCGGTGCGGTTTAAAGGACTGGAAGTGCTGGATTTGTTACGGATTGCATCGGGCAGGAATCTGTCGGCGTCGGACGCCTGTGAATATCTGGCGGAAGTGGGGCTTTGCGCCAGGGATTATATCAAGCGGGAGGTCAACGCAAGTTTGTCCGGCGGCGAGCTGAAACGCATCGAAATCGCAACCGTTCTGGCAAGGGAAAGCAAATTGTCCGTTTTTGACGAACCGGAAGCCGGCATCGACCTCTGGAGCTTCCAGAATCTGATTCAGGTCTTTGAGCGATTGCAGAAGCGGGATAAAGAGGGGTCTATTATCATCATTTCCCATCAGGAACGGATTCTGAATATTGCGGATGAGATTATCGTGCTGGCGGATGGCAGGATTGCCGACAGAGGGGCGAAAGAAGAGATTTTGCCGGGACTTTTAGGGACGCCTTCCGCCATCAGCCAGTGTACGGGGAATGAAGGCAGAAAGGAGCGGTTGTAACCATGCTTGATACAATACAGAAACGGCTTCTGGCGGAAGTGGCGGATTTACACGAGGTGCCGGAAGGAGCTTATAATATCCGGGCGAACGGACAGATGGAGGCAAGAAATACTACAGCCAATATCGACATAGTATCCAAACAGGACGTGAGCGGCATCGATATTTATATAAAACCGGGGACGAAGAAAGAAAGCGTCCATATCCCGGTAGTTTTAAGCCAGAGCGGTCTCAAAGAAATGGTCTATAACGATTTCCATATCGGGGAAGATGCGGACGTGGTAATTGTGGCGGGCTGCGGCATTGATAACTGCGGCGGACAAGATGCGCAGCACGACGGTATCCACCGGTTTTATCTTGGAAAAAATGCGAAAGTCAAATATGTGGAAAAACATTACGGCTCCGGTGATGGTGCAGGAAAACGTATCCTGAATCCGGGCACGGAAGTTTATATGGAAGAAAATAGTTTCATGGAAATGGAAATGGTGCAGATAAAAGGCGTCGATTCCACGAACCGAAAAACCATCGCAGAGCTTTCATCAGGCGCGAAACTGCTTGTGCGCGAGCGGCTGATGACCCACGGCAGACAACAGGCATTCAGCGCTTATGAAGTGAATCTGAATGGGGAAGGCGCCAGCGCGGATGTGATTTCCCGTTCCGTGGCAAGGGACGCTTCTTATCAGAAATTCGATTCCAGACTGACAGGCAAGGTTCCCTGCACGGGGCATACGGAGTGCGACGCAATCATTATGGATAAGGCAAGGGTCTTAGCGGTGCCCCAGTTAGAGGCGGATAATGTGGACGCCGCGCTGATTCACGAGGCGGCAATCGGTAAGATTGCAGGGGAGCAGATTATCAAGCTGATGACGCTTGGCTTAACGGAAGCGGAAGCGGAAGAGCAGATTATTAATGGATTTTTGAAATAAAATTTGTTTTACGAGGGCGGAATTTCCGTCCTTTTTTTCATTTAATTTTAGGTTTTCTGCAAAATTTGTTGTTCTTTTTGCAAAATTTGCACATTTTTGTTGTAAAATGATATTGAAGTGGTGTATAGTAAAATAGTATAATAATAAGGGTATGTCAAATTTCATTGCAATTCTATGCAAAATCATTAAGGCAGAAAGTGCGAAGAAAGGGGTTATCTATGAACACAAACGTTGTTGAAGAGTATATGAACAAAGTGTATACAATCGTTATTCTGGTTGGTACGGGAGCCTGTTGTGCCGGAGGCAGTACGACAGGGGTTTTGAAGCTGTTAGGATTTTATCCGACGGTTCCCTGGCTTGCGATAGGTATTTTCGTCGGAAGTTGTATCCTGTATTTTTCCATTGGCGTATGGTTTGTCACCCATGCTTATGAAATCAGCGAGGAGGGGGGGGCAAAAAGAATCAGGCACGACATGATGGTAAAGGGCAAAATATTTATGCTGATTATCCTGACGATTCAGTGGAATTTCTTTGTCTATATGCTGCCCAGCCGTGATTTTTGGGCATATGCCTTTTTCTTTATCATCTTAATAGCTTTTTTCATGGATGTGAAACTGACCTCTGCTTTATCCGCAGCCATCGTTGTTTCCACGATAGTTGCATGGATTTTCCGGGCGGACAAACTGCTGCCGGTGAAAGATGCGTATTTTATCCCGGAAATGGTCTTTCGGATTATTTGTATCACGTTATCCATTGCAGGAATTATCCTGTTTGATTTCTTAGTAGAGCATTATCTGATTAATGTAAAAAAAGAAGAGCTGGAAGCCAACAATTCAAGGGTGGAAAAAGTGCTTTCCAAAGTGACTTCCCTTGTAGCGGACTTAAACGATACAAGTGTTATTTTATCTGAAGTTTCCCAGAATGAGAGTGCTTCCACGGAAGAGCTGTCCGCGACCAGCGATTCCCTGCTGAAAACCAGCAATGCCGTATTGCAGGAAACGGAAAGAAGCCGGGAAAATATGACGTCCCTGGAGGACTGCTCCGTAGAGCTGGATAAGAATATCGCGGAAGTGGAACGAATTTCCAGAGACCTTCTGGCGAAATCTTCCGAGAACGAAGTCCTGCTAAAAGAGCTGCAGGAAAAGAATAAAGAAGTTTCCGATTCTTCCCAGAATACGCAGAAAATGTCGGAAGCGCTGCTGGGCTGCGTAGATGAAATCGGCATTGCCCTCAAGGTGATTAACGATATTTCCTCTTCCACAAGTCTGCTAGCCTTAAACGCTTCCATTGAGGCAGCGAGAGCGGGTGAAGCGGGCAAAGGTTTCGCCGTCGTAGCGGAATCTGTCGGCGGACTGGCAGCGAATACGAAAGAATCCCTGAGCGATATCCAGGAAGTCATCAACAAGCTGCAGAGCAATGTAAGGGAAATGTCCACTTCGGTTGAGGTAAGCACCACGAGTCTGGAGCGGCAGAATGAGACCTTCGAGCAGACTTTTGCAAGTATCGAGGATATGATGTCCATTATCAAAGCTTCCTTAGACGCTATCACCGAGATGAACCGGGTACATACCAAACAGAGCGATATCATCCAGACGACGGTTTCCATCAATCAGGAAATCCTGGAAGCCGTTCAGTCGGAAAGCGAGCAGTTTATTAATATATCTGAGATGATTAATGACAATTCTTCCAACATCATCAAGATGACCGCCCAGGCGGAGCAGTTAGAGAGTATGATTGGGGATTTGAAGGCTACGTTGTTATAAAGAAAAATAAAAGAGGAGCTGCCGCACCAAACCAGTGCGCAGCCCCCTTTTTTTGTCATACAGGGAATTATTCGCGTCCATCCCAGCAATAAGTACAGAGTTTCGATTTATCGATGCCCACCGAGGCAATCATATCATCGAGACGATGGTAGCGCAGGGACGTGAAATTCAGTTTTTCCCGTATTTTTTCCAGCATGTCATGGTAAGAGGTGGATTCGGGGTCTGCGTAAACCGACAGGTTCGGGTATTTATTGTCCCCTTCCATCTCTTTGATTACCTGCCGGGTAATCAGCTCCATTTCGGAAGTGGAGCGTGAGAAATTCAGGTATTTGCAGCCGAATAACAACGGCGGACAGGCGGGGCGGATATGTACTTCCCTTGCGCCGCTTTGGTATAAAAATTCCGTCGTTTCCCGCAGCTGGGTTCCCCGCACGATGGAATCGTCGATGAGTACGAGACTCCTGTCCTTAATCAGATCATGCACCGGAATCAGTTTCATCCGGGCGATTAAATCCCGCTTGCTCTGTATCGTCGGCATGAAGGAACGGGGCCAGGTAGGGGTATACTTGATAAACGGTCTGGAAAAAGGAATGCCGGAGCGGTTGGCGTAGCCGATGGCGTGCGCCGTGCCAGAATCCGGGATTCCGGCAACAGTATCCGCATCTACCTTATCCCTTGACGCCAGCAGCGAGCCGCACTGATACCGCATCGCCTCTACGCTGACGCCCTCGTAGGAAGAAGAGGGATATCCATAATAAATCCATAAAAATGTGCAGATTTTCATATCCTTCCCCGGTGCGATGAGGGTTTTTACGCCTTCCGGGGTAAGAATGGCGATTTCCCCCGGTCCTAACTCCCTATCCTGCGTATAGCCCAGGTTCAGATAGGCGAAGCTCTCAAACGAGACGCAGTAAGCGGACTCTTTTTTGCCGATTGTGACGGGCGTGCGCCCTAAGCGGTCCCTGGCGGCATAAATGCCCTTCGGTGTCATGAGAAGCATCGTCATGGAACCCTCGATAAGCTCCTGGGCATACTGCAGCCCCTCGATTAGATTGTCCTTCTGATTGATGATGGCGGCCACAAGCTCTGTGGCGTTGATTTCCCCGCTGCTCATTTCCTGAAAATGGGCATGTCCGCTGTGAAAAAGCTGTTTCTCAATGGCTTCTTTATTATTGATTTTCCCGACGGTGGTAATGGCATAAGTGCCATGATGGGAACGTATGATAAGGGGCTGCGGTTCATAGTCAGAAATGCAGCCTATGCCGAGAAACCCTTGCATTGTATTTGCATCTTTATCAAATTTTGTCCGAAAAGGCGCGTTTTCGATATTGTGAATAGCCCTGTCAAACCCGGATTCCGGGCTGTAAACTGCCATGCCGGCACGCCGTGTCCCAAGATGAGAATGATAATCCGTACCAAAGAATAAATCAAATACACAATCTTCTTTTGAAGCGACGCCAAAAAATCCTCCCATAAATGCTCTCCTATTCTGTCTTTGCTGTGTTGTAGTGTTGAGTAACCTTTTATACTATAAGTATATAAAAAGATGTGGCGCAGGGCAATGATATTTTGAAAAAGAATTGGAAGATAGTAATTTAGTTTGTTTTGTGGTATTATGGCAGTATATACAAGACCAGGGGGGAAACAAGGATGATTTTTAAATGCAGAAACTGCGGCGGCAACACGGTCTATGACCCAGGCAGGAAAAAGATGTACTGTCCGCATTGTGAAAGCATCGACAGTGAGACGATGGTAGAGGAAGGCTCCATTACATGTTGTGGAAACTGCGGCGCGCCGCTTGACATAAGTCCCTATACGTCCGCCGACAGATGCGCGCATTGCGGAAGCTATCTTGTGTTTAACGAAAGGGTAGAGGGCGTTTATGAGCCCCATCTGATACTGCCCTTCCAGGTAGATAAAGACAAGGCAGTCGAGGCGCTGAACCGGGAATTTTATAAAAGAACCTTTACGCCGTCCGGGTTTCTTTCAGAAAAGAGTCTGGAAGGAATGAAAGGAGTTTATGTTCCTTTTTGGCTCTACGATTATCAGGCGCATTACAGTTTTCATGGGCAGGGCACGAAAGTGCGCAGCTGGCAGAGCGGCAATATGCGCTATGTGGAAACTTCTTATTATCAGATTATCAGGCAGATGGAAGCGGGTTTTGAAAAAGTGCCGGTAGATGCATCTATCGCCATGAATGATGGCGAGATGGATTTGATGGAACCTTATCAGTATCAGGAATTGGAAGGTTTTTTGCCCAAATATATGTCGGGTTTTTATGGGGAAGTCTATAACCAGAGTGCGCCGGAACTGGAAGGCAGGGCGCAGGTGAAGGCGAGAAACGCTTCCGAAGAGCTGATGAAGCAATCCCTGGCGGGATACAATACCATACAGGCTGCGGACAAACAGCTGAATCTGGATCGATGCGGCGTCCACTATGCCCTGATGCCGGTGTGGATGTATCTCTATCAGTATAGGGGGCAGACGTATCGTTTTCATGTGAATGGGCAGACCGGGAAAGTCGTAGGCAAAACGCCGGTATCCAAAGGCAAGGTGTTATTATATGGATTTTCTGTCCTGGCTTATGTGAGCGCGATTGTGCAGCTTGCACTCTCGATTCTGGAAATACTATAGGAAGGAATAGGGTTAAATGAAAGCATATTTCAAATTTTTCAGGGTAATCTATATTATCATTGCTGTACTTGCGTTGATTTTTCTGGGAATAAACGGGCTGCATACCGTGACGTCCAAGGCGATGTACCATGAGAGAACCAATACGGAATGCCTGACTACGATGCGGGTTTTTGACGGCGCCGATGTTTTAAGCGATAAAGAAGAGCAGAAGCTGGAAAAGCTGATAGCAAAGAGAGAAAAAGAGACCGGATGCGATATCGTGCTTGTGACGCTGGATACACCCTTAAAAGACTATGCAAGGGAAATAGAGCCATATGTGCCTTCTGAAGAATTTGTCAGGGTTTTTGCCGAACAGTTTTATGAGGAAACGAAATTCGGTTATGATGAGCCCAACGGCGACGGCGTGATTCTGGTGGATAACTATTCCAGGGAAGATGACGGAATGATTCATACCTGGTTCTGTACGACCGGTATCGTGAAAGAGACCTATTCCGACGCGGATATCGACCATATTCTGGACAGGGTGTACCGCTATGTGGAATGGAGTCCCTACCTTGCCTATAAGATCTATGTCAACGATTTCTATGACGATATGATGGGCGGCAGGGTGTTCCATATGGACGTGCCGCTGGGGCTGGCTCTTATCATCGGCGTACTTGCGGCGGCAGGTTTCATTCCGATGAACTGGAAATCCAAGAGCGCCAATAAGACCACGACAGCCGTAACCTATGTAAACGGGCAGCAGGCGGACTTTGTAAGGCGCGAAGATATTTTCCTGCGCAAATCCGTCGTAAAACACCGCATTGAATCAAGCAGCAGCGGAGGCGGCGGTCATAGCGGCGGCGGAGGCGGCAGTCACGGCGGAGGAAGTCATGGCGGCGGCGGACACAGCAGATGACATGGGTGTCATATTTGGATATGCAAGGTCGTTTTCAGATAATTTTGGCAAAAAGTTATTGACCTATACGCACAATGGGCGCATAATTATAAATGTAAAGGGGATAGAATGAAGACAAAAGACCTTATTAAGCTATTAGAAAGTAACGGCTGGAAATTCAAGCGGCATGGTTCAGACCATGATATTTATATAAAAGGTACAAAGCGTGAGAGCATTCCGAGACATAATGAGATAAAAGAGAATTTGGCAAAGTCTATTATAAAAAGGTGTGGGTTAAAATAATTTCATAGAAACAAGGAGGAGATTTTTATGAAAAATTCTTATCCAATTATTTTAATGCCGGATAAGACAGGTTATGTGGTGTATATTCCTGATTTTGATATAAATACCGAAGGTGATACACTGACAGAAGCCATAGAGATGGCAAGGGACGCAATTGGGGTTGTTGGTATTGATATGGAAGACGATGGAGAAAACTTGCCAGAGCCAACAGCGGTTTCAGAAGTAAAGGCAGAATCAGCAGAAGATATCATAACGCTTGTTGACGTGGATTTCGGAGAATATCGTAGAAAGAATGATATGCGGGCGGTCAAGAAAAACTGCACAATACCGTCGTGGCTGAATTTTGAAGCCGAGAAGGCAGGAGTGAATTTCTCTGCGATATTGACGGCAGCGCTCAAAAGCGAATTAAAAATTCAAAGCAGATAGGTAAAATCATGAGGACATAATAAAAACACCCCATATGACGGTATTAGGGGTGTTTTTATATATGTTATTTAGATTCCAAATTAAGCCATTTTATTAACTGCCTGTGCCAGACGGGATACTTTTCTGGAAGCTGTATTTTTGTGATATACGCCCTTAGAAGCGGCTTTGTCGATACAAGCCGTGGCAGCGGTCAATGCAGCCTTAGCAGCGTCCTTATCGTTCGCGGCAATAGCGGCAGTCACTTTCTTAACAGAAGTCTTCACGCCGGATTTAATCGCTTTATTCCTTTCCGCTTTCGTTCTGTTAACCAAAATTCTCTTCTTCGCAGATTTGATATTAGCCAAGATGCACACCTCCTATTATCTTTATTTCTATCATAAATCTCTAAGGAAAGTGTCTCATTAATCCGGACACGGACGTTTTAATGAACACACAGCTAATATTGTAGAATAAACCCCAATTTATGTCAATACATAATTTCAAAAATATTGCGAAAAATAAAGCCATGCACCTGCATATCATAGCAGACAAATGTGTGCTTGCACATATTTGGCGGCTATGATGTGCAGGTATAGGGCGCAAGCCCGAACCGAGATGAAGCAAAGCGGAATCGAGGTTGCATGGCGGCGCAAGCCCGAACCGAGATGAAGCAAAGCGGAATCGAGGCTGCATGGCGGCGCAAGCCCGAACCGAGATGAAGCAAAGCGGAATCGAGGCTGCATGGCGGCATACGCAATACAACCATAATCTGCATATTATAACAGAGAAAAAGGAAGAAGAAACGAGGACATGACGTATGGGGTGGTTTCAAATCAGAACGGATCTGGCGCTGGAAGCCAGGGAAGGTATTGATGGAAAAGAAAACGCAGTTCATGGAATAAAAGTAGAAGAAAATTACGACAAGGATAGCGATGTGCACATTACCAAAGTTGTGATTGAGACAAAAAACGGCGCCCGCGCAATGGGAAAGCCTATGGGAATCTATGTGACATTGGAGGCGCCGGGAATGATTGAGCCGGAAGAGGACTACCATCAGGAAATATCGGACATTCTTGCGCAGGAAATCAGAAATCTGATAGCGGAGCCGGAAGAGGAAAAATCCGTTCTGGTAGTCGGACTCGGCAATCGGGACGTGACTGCGGATTCCCTCGGTCCTAATGTGGTAGATAATCTTTTTGTCAACCGGCATATTGTAATGGAATATGGGAAAGTGGCATATAATTGCTCCAAAATGCACATGGTCAGCAGTCTTGTGCCCGGCGTTATGGCAAAGACAGGCATGGAATCGGCGGAAATTATCAAAGGGGTCATCGAGCAGACCAATCCGGACCAGGTGATTGTCATTGACGCCTTAGCGGCAAGGTCAACCAAACGTCTGAACCGTACCATACAGATTACGAATACCGGTATCCATCCAGGCTCCGGTGTGGGCAATCATAGAAATGCCCTGACGCAGGAAAGTCTGCATGTTCCGGTGCTTGCGATAGGTGTGCCCACGGTAGTCGATGCAGCGACCATTGTAGGCGATGCCATTGGCGAATACCCCAGCGCCCTTTCCGAGCTGAATAATATGTATGTAACAAGTAAAGACGTGGATTTTCAGGTACAGCAGATTAGCCATATCCTTTGTGACGCTTTGAACAAGGCGTTAGATATCTCAATATCATGTTAGCTTCCATGCCTTCATATAATATGTGTGGGGCTGTCTGGAAAGTGTTAGAGCCCGGATGGGATGAAGCGGATACATGAAAAAAATGCGGTTGCGGTTAAAATGGGGGAATCAAATTCATATCGGGCGTGGTATCCTGCGCATTTTGCTTTTGATTTTATGCGTCATGGCAGTATTTTCCATTTTCTGGGAGTTTTATCAGGGATTTCGTAAGGAAGAAGCGCAGGATAATCCCGGTCTGCAGTCATGGCTGGAACAGTCCGTTATGGACTTATGGATGCCGGGAACGGCAGTTTTATGGGAAGGACGAAAAAATAACACCTATAATTTATTAGACCGGCTGGTACTGGAAAACTTTCCGGTTCTTCTTTTTGGGCTGGAATGGCCAGGAGAATATGACAGCCTGGCGCGTGGGGAAAGCGATTATGAAGAACTGCTGATTCTGGAAGGCTCCGATGAGAACCGGAAAGAAATTGCAGAAGGGTCCTTGGAATATGAAGAAGATGCCATTCATCTTGATAAGGGGCTGGAAAACGCCTTTTTAACAGAAAATGAACAAGCTGCCGGGGAAACGGCGCCGGGACCAAAAGAGGGCGAAGACACCGGGGCGGCGGAAACTGCGGGCAATGCGGTTTTTCATGAGGTGGAAGAACCGGTATACCGTTATCAGTGGGACACTTTGCAAAGCTATGAGGATCTTGTCAAGGCTTTTTACGCCATAGACTCTACCACGACGGCGGGACCGGAACTGTTAAATCTGGAAAAACTGCTTTCTAAAGATATGCAGATGCAGGGGAGCAATGAGAACCCACAGATTCTCATCTATCATACCCATTCCCAGGAAGCTTTTGTAGACTCCATAGAAGGCGATGAGAGCACTACGATTGTAGGGGCGGGGGAAAAACTGGCGCAGCTTCTGCGCGACAAATATGGTTATCATGTCATCCACTATACGGAAAGTTTCGATAAGGAATCGCGGGATTATTCCTACAGCGACGCACTCCCCGCCATTGAGAAGCTGCTTTTTGAGAATCCCTCGATTGAGCTGGTTATCGATTTACATAGGGACGCAATGCCCGCAGATAAAAGGTTGGTCGTGGATTTGCAGGGAAGACCCACGGCACAGTACATGTTTTTTAACGGATTGAGCAGAACGGCTAAAAACGGGGCGATTGAATCTTTAGAAAACCCCTATCTGGATGATAATCTTGCCCTGTCCTTGCAGATGCAGACGGCAAGCAATGAATATTATCCCGGCATAGCAAGGCGGATTTATCTGAAAGCCTATCGTTATAATATGCACCTTCGCCCCAAATCCCTGTTAATTGAGTTAGGAGCGCAGACGAATACGGTAGAGGAAATCATGAATGCCATCGACCCGCTGGCCCATGTGCTTCATCTGGTATTGTCGGGAGAAGAGCCGGACAGGGATTTTTGAAAAAGCCTTTCTAGACATAAGATGCGGAATTTGCTATACTAATTCTACATGGTTTTAGGAAATGGAAACGTTACCGTACTTGCAGGACAGACGGTAAGGAAAGGCAATGGGATAGCAATGACAGAGCAGAGCAGGATTAGGAATTTTTGTATCGTGGCGCACATCGATCATGGCAAATCGACACTTGCGGATAGAATTATAGAGAAAACGGGACTGCTTACCAGCAGGGAAATGCAGGCGCAGGTTCTGGACAATATGGAACTGGAACGGGAACGAGGCATTACCATTAAGGCGCAGACGGTCCGTATCGTCTATCAGGCGAAAGATGGACAAGAATATATTTTTAATCTAATCGATACGCCGGGGCATGTGGATTTTAACTACGAAGTCAGCAGGAGCCTTGCGGCGTGTGATGGCGCGATTTTAGTAGTGGACGCGGCGCAGGGCATCGAGGCGCAGACGCTGGCGAATGTGTACCTTGCGCTGGATCATGATTTAGATGTATTTCCGGTCATCAACAAAATCGATTTACCCAGCGCAGACCCGGAGCGGGTAAAAAATGAAATTGAGGACGTCATCGGGATAGAAGCCCAGGACGCTCCGCTGATTTCCGCGAAAAACGGAATCGGCATCGATGAGGTGTTAGAGGCGGTAGTAGCCAAAATCCCCGCCCCTAAGGGCAGCCCGGACAACCCCTTACAGGCGCTTATTTTTGATTCCGTCTATGATTCTTATAAAGGCGTCATCGTCTTTTGCAGGATTATGGAGGGGGCTGTCCGTAAAGGCACCAATATCAGAATGATGGCGACCGGGGCGATGGCGGAAGTAGTGGAAGTCGGTTATTTTGGCGCGGGACAGTTTATCCCCTGTGAGGAGCTTTCAGCGGGGATGGTGGGTTATCTGACGGCTTCCATTAAGAATGTAAAAGATACGGCGGTGGGGGATACAATAACAGATGTTACCAATCCTTGCAAGGAACCCCTGCCGGGCTATAAGAAAGTCAACTCTATGGTTTACTGTGGCATGTATCCGGCGGATGGCGCAAAATATCCCGATTTGCGGGACGCGCTCGAAAAGCTCCGTTTAAATGACGCTTCCCTAAATTATGAGCCGGAAACTTCCATCGCGCTAGGCTTTGGGTTCCGCTGCGGCTTCCTGGGGCTGCTGCATCTGGAAATCATACAGGAGCGTCTGGAACGGGAATATAATCTGGATTTAGTAACAACCGCACCGGGTGTTATTTATCGTGTGCATAAGACGAATGGGGAAATGCTGGAACTGACGAACCCCTCGAATCTGCCCGATGCTTCCGAGATTGATTATATGGAAGAACCTGTAGTCAGTGCGGAAATCATGGTGACGACGGAATTTATCGGACCGATTATGCAGCTTTGCCAGGAAAGACGCGGACGCTACGGTAGTACGGAGTATATCGAGGCTTCCAGGGCTTTGTTAAAATACGATTTACCTTTGAATGAAATCATATATGACTTCTTCGACGCCTTGAAATCCCGCTCCAGAGGATATGCTTCCTTTGATTATGAGCTGAAGGGGTATGAGGAGTCTAAGCTGGTCAAACTGGATATCCTGATTAATCATGAAGAAGTGGACGCGCTTTCTTTTATCGTCCATGCAGACAGCGCCTACGAGCGGGGACGGAAGATGTGCGAGAAACTAAAGGGCGAAATTCCCAGACACCTGTTTGAAATTCCTATCCAGGCGGCAGTAGGCGGTAAAATTATCGCAAGGGAAACCGTAAAGGCAATGCGCAAAGATGTCCTTGCAAAATGCTACGGCGGGGATATTACCCGCAAAAAGAAGCTCTTAGAGAAACAGAAAGAAGGCAAGAAGCGGATGCGCCAGATAGGAAACGTAGAAATTCCGCAGAGCGCGTTCATGAGCGTGCTGAAACTGGATGAGAATTAAGAAATCGTGAAAGGCGTGGTTATTGGTATGCGGGATTTAAGCGTTTATATCCATATTCCTTTTTGCATCAGAAAATGCCGCTATTGCGATTTCCTATCCTACACTGCTTCCGAAGAAGAAAGGCGCGATTATCTCGCCTTATTGTTGAAAGAAATAAAAAATCAATCGTTATTATATAAAGACCATCAAGTGATTTCTGTTTTTATCGGTGGCGGAACGCCTTCCGTCTTGGACGCGGACGCGATAGAAACGATAATTTATGAGTTAAAACAAGATTTAATTTTTGTAAAAAGCCCGGAAATAACAATAGAAGTCAATCCCGGTACGGTAACAGAGGACAAACTTACCGCTTATCGGCAGACAGGCATCAACCGTCTGAGCATCGGATTGCAGACGGCGAATGATGAGGAACTGAAAATTCTGGGTAGAATCCATGACTATGAAGCTTTCTGCCATACTTATGAAGCCGCAAGGCGGGCTGGGTTTCAGAATATCAATGTGGATTTGATGTCGGCGATTCCCAAACAGACGTTATCTTCATACCGGAATACGCTGCAGAAAGTCCTGGCATACGAACCGCAGCACATTTCGGCATATAGTCTGATTCTGGAAGAAGGCACATGGTTTTATGAACACCGTAAGGAACTGGCGCTTCCAGATGAGGAAGAGGACAGGCAGCTCTATGAGCTGACAGGAGAAGTCCTGTCCCATAACGGTTATAACCGTTATGAAATATCCAATTATGCCAGGGAAGGCTATGAGTGTATCCATAATAAAGTCTACTGGCAGAGAGGGGACTATGTCGGATTCGGTCTGGGCGCCGCTTCCATGATGCAGGAAGTTCGTTTCAGTAATCCGCGGAGCATGAAGGACTACCGGGAAATGCTGGACAATCCGTCACTCCGGGAAGAAAACAAGTGTTATCTTACAAAAGAAGAGCAAATGGAAGAATTTATGTTCCTTGGACTGCGTCTGATGAAAGGCGTAAGGAAACAGGATTTCTGGCAGAAATTCGGCGTTTCCATGGACAGTGTCTATGGGGAAATTCTGGAAAAATTACAGAGACAGGGATTGCTTCTTATAGATGATTCCGTAAGGCTTACTGCTTATGGAATTGATATCAGTAATTATGTGATGGCGCAGTTTCTGCTGACATAGAGGTTTGCCATATAAAATTGTATTGAATTTTATACAAAATGTCTGTATAATGATTTTATCGTATACTTTATTAGAGTAAAATGCAGTAAATTTCTCATTTTCATTTTCGGTATTTTTATTTTGGTTGGAAAGGCACTTGCACTGTCCCAGAGTCATAGAATAAGATAAATGAACTTTGGGGGCTTCTTTTGAAAACATTTAAACAACCGCTGACGGCGAAAGAAGAAGCCGCATATCTTCGCCAGTTGAAGGAAGGAAACAGCGGGCAAAGGCAGACTGCCAAAGAAATACTGGTTGAACATAATCTTCGTCTGGTGGCGCATATCGCCAAGAAATACCAGAATGTTGATGAGGATATGGAAGATTTAATTTCGACGGGGACAATCGGACTCATCAAGGCGATAGATTCTTTTGACGCAGGAAAAGGCAAACTCAGCACATATGCTTCCAGGTGCATCGATAACGAATTGTTGATGCTGCTGCGGGCAAGAAAGAAAACTTCCAGAGAGGTATCGCTTTACGAGCCTATTGGAACCGATAGAGAAGGGAATGAGATTAACCTTCTGGATATCATCGAGCAGGAACAGCCCGATGTGATAGACCGGATGGAGGTAGAGGAACACTTAAAACGCCTGACAGGACTTTTGAATGACAGACTGGATGAGCGGGAGAAAGAGATACTGATTCTGCGATACGGTCTTGCCGGCGACAGGGAAGTGACCCAGCGGGAAATTGGAAAAAGTCTCGGAATATCCAGAAGTTATGTATCCAGAATTGAAAAAAAAGCGTTAGAAAAACTCAGAGAAGGCTTTGACTAAACTCAGGAAAGCACTGGGCAGCATAGAAAAGTAAGGCTCTGGGCGGCAGATAAACAGGGGGATAAAATCTGATGATTTTTGTCAAAAGAGATGATTTAAAGGCAGGTATGCGGCTGGCGCGTCCTATTTATAATAAGAACGGCGTCCTATTGTATGAAAGAAATTCCAAACTTACCAGTCAGGGCATTGTCAGTATCAAGAATTTTGGGCTGATTGGTATTTTTGTGCTGGAACCCGCCGAACCTGTCCCGCCGATGACGCAGGACGATATCGAATTTGAACGTTTCCAGACGATATGCGTTTTTTCGATTCAAGAGGAATTAAATACGATTCTGCGTATGTCGAAGGCTCCAAAAACACCTGTTATCGTATCTAATATTATCAAGAGTTACGGACGGCTGGATAAGAAAATTAATTTCATGCAGAATTTGAGAAGTAAGGAAGATTATTTTTATAAACACTCGTTAAATGTCGCGATTTTGTGTGCGATGATAACGCACACGCTGAATCTGTCCCCGGCGGAACAGTTAGAAACCGTTACGGCGGCTGTGGTGCATGATATCGGGAAACTCTCAGCGCCCAAAGAAATCCTGATGAAAGAAGAATGGTCGAAAGAGGACAGGGCGAGAATCAAGAGCGCGGAAGTCGCAGGTTTTGGTCTTTTAGAGCAGGTCTTTGCCGCGTCCCCCAATATCAGGCGTATCTGTATGCAGGCGCAGGGGCACCTGGATAATCTGGAAAAATACAGGGAGCCGGATAGCCGGAAATTACTGATGGGAGCCAAAGTGCTGGCAGTTGCGGAAATTTTTGACACGATGACAGCCATGCAGGTTGATAAAGAGCCGGCGTCCGAGGTTGCCGCACTCAAATTTTTACTGGATAACCCGAAATTTTTTGATAAAAAAGTCGTAGATGCTTTCTGCAAGTCCGTCAATATCCTATTCCCCGGTGTCAGCGTGGAACTAAACAACGGGGAAAAGGCATTGGTTCTGGTGGAAAATTCGGCGAATATCCTAGAACCGCTGATTCTGACCTTCGGTGATAACAGATTGATTGATTTAAGCCATCCCGCCTATAATGGTCATTTAGAAATAGCAGATGTTATGAAAACGATGGATAACCGCTATGTCATGAACATGGATTTATTGAAAAAGCAGGGAGTGGAAGCGGAAGAACCCGTCTATGTCGGCGATACGGCGGCAGAGGAATATACCCCCGGAATGGTTTAGGAAATACTAAGAAAGAAGGATTATAAAGATGCCAACGATAGAAGAGATTATGAGAACTGCACACGCCGCCGGCGCATCAGATGTACATATTACGGTCGGAATACCGCCCAAGATGCGTGTGAACGGGAAACTGATTACGATGGATTATCCCAAGATGCTCGGAGCGGACACTTTGGAGGTGCTGCTTGAAATCATGACGGAAGCGCAGCGCGCACGTTTTGAAGAACGGGGCGAATACGATATGTCCTTCTCGATTCCAGAGCTGGGGCGTTACCGTGTGAATGCCTATAAACAGAGGGGTTCTGTGGCGCTGGCGCTGCGTCTTGTAAGTACCGTGGTGCCTTCTCCCGAAGTTCTGGGGGTTCCCGAATCCGTTATTAATTTATATGAAAGAAAAAGGGGCCTTATTCTTGTTACGGGACCCACAGGAAGCGGTAAATCGACTACGCTTGCCGCGATTATCGATAAGATTAACAATAACAGGGACGCCCACGTCATTACGCTGGAAGACCCTATCGAGTACCTTCATCAGCATAAGGTAGCAATGGTGAATCAGCGTGAAATCGGTCTGGATTCCCAGAGTTACGCCAATGCGTTGCGTGCGGCGCTGCGTGAGGATCCCGATGTTATCTTGGTCGGTGAGATGCGTGATTTTGAAACCATCAGTGTTGCCATTACCGCAGCGGAAACAGGGCATCTTGTTCTATCCACCCTGCATACCATTGGTGCGGCGAGTACGGTAGACCGTGTTATCGACGTTTTCCCGCCCCATCAGCAGCAACAGATTCGTGTACAGTTTGCCAACGTTTTGGAGGCGGTTATATCCCAGCAGCTTGTCCCAACTCAGGATGGGAAGGGACGTGTGGCGGCGTTTGAAGTCATGCACGCCAACCATGCGGTCCGCAACCTGATTCGGGAAGGAAAATCCCATCAGCTTGTATCCGTTATGCAGACCAATCGTAAAATGGGCATGATTACGATGGATGAAAGTCTGACCCAGCTTTATTATGAAGGGAAGATTACGAATGAGATGGCGGTTCAGTTTGCGGTTGATCCGGATGGGATGCAGAATAAGGTGATGTAAAGTTCTGGGGGGGGGCGGAGCAGATAATAATCCCGCGAAGGCGCGCTCTCGCTCCGTGAAAAACGCAGCGGTACTAAGTTCAAAAGCCGCTTCGCGTCTTTTTCACTAAGTACCGGCGTTTTTCAAGGACCTTCGCGGGATTATTATCTGCTCCGCCCCGACGTAATTTCCATCTTGACAGTTTTTAGATATTCCGATATGATAAATACATTCTTTTTTATATTATCGGATGACCGATATATTGGTGTCCGAGTCCCGGCGTATCGCCGAAATATTCAATGGGAATTTGATAACGCATGATATTTATATGTTCGTAAAGAGAAAAGGAGGATGAATATTTGTTTAGTTCAATTATATCCGGCACGGTTCATGGAATCAGGAGTTATCTGATTCATGTGGAGGTGGACGTGTCTAAGGGGCTGCCCTGTTTTCAAATGGTGGGGCTTTTGGGCTCCGAGGTGAAAGAAGCCAGGGAACGGGTCAAGGTTGCCTTGAAAAATGCTGGTATCCCGCTGCCGCCCATGTGTATCAACGTCAGCTTGTCGCCGGCGGATTTGCGCAAAGAAGGTTCCATGTTTGATTTGCCTGTGGCGCTTGGCATTCTGGAATCTCTGGGTTATTTTCCGAAGGAAAGCGTAGAGGATACGATTATCATAGGCGAGCTGGGCTTAAATGGGGAAATCAAGCCCTTAAAAGGCGTACTGCCGATTGTCAGTGAGGCGAAGAAGCGGGGAATGAAACGCTGTATCCTGCCCAAAGAAAATGCCAGGGAGGGCGCCGTCGTACAGGAAATGGAAATCATAGGCGTTTCGGATATCCGGGAGGCGCTGGCTTTTTTATGCGAGACGCCGGAAAAAAGAAATACCGTCATTGCGCCGCTGAAAATTGATGTGGCCGCGATGCTGGAAACGACTCAGAAAGAGTCCAAGCTGGATTTTGCAGACGTCAGTGGGCAGGCAGCTGTCAAAAGAGCGGCGGAAATTGCAGCGGCAGGGTTTCACCATCTTTTAATTATCGGGCCGCCCGGTTCCGGCAAAACAATGATTGCCAAGCGGATTCCCACGATTTTACCGCCCCTGTCTTTAGAAGAGAGCATGGAAGTATCTTCTATTTATAGTGTATCGGGCGCCCTTCCGAAAGGTGGCGTTCTGATGACGGAGCGTCCTTTTATCGCGCCCCATCACACGATTACGAAACAGGCGCTTGCGGGCGGCGGCAAAGTGCCCGCGCCGGGCATGGTTACGCTTGCCCATAGAGGAGTGCTGTTTTTGGACGAGCTGCCGGAGTTTAAAAGAGAAACCATCGATATTCTAAGACAGCCGCTGGAAGATAAACAGGTGCGCCTTGCCAGAAGTAGCGGAAATTATATCTATCCTGCGGATTTTATGCTGGTTGGCGCCATGAATCCCTGTCCCTGCGGTCATTACCCCGATATGCACAAATGCAGATGTTCCCCCTATGCGGTGCACCGTTATCTGGAGCGGATTTCCGGTCCCATTCTGGATAGGATTGATATCTGTATCGAAGCCCCTGCCGTGGAAGTGTCCGAACTGACGACTGCCGTCAAAGCAGAGAGCAGCAGCGATATACGTCTTCGCGTCTTAGCGGCAAGAGAACGCCAGAAGAAACGCTTTGCCGGGACAAACCTGCAGTTTAACGCGGATATGGAGGCGCAGGACATTTCAAGATATTGCGCCCTGCAGAGACAGGAGGAACGGTTGCTGGAACAATTTTTCCAAAAACTGAATCTGACGGCAAGAAGTTACCACCGGATTCTGAAAGTGGCGCGCACCATAGCGGATTTGGCGGGCGCGGAGCGGATTGAGGAAACGCATCTGACAGAAGCCCTCTGCTATCGGGTGACAGACCATAAATACTGGAAATAGCATACAGCGTATCTAGACGCGCAGACATAGATTTTGCCAGACATCACAGATGTCCCGGGCACATAAATTCGCAGACTAAGAAAGGAACATGGTCATTATAATGAACAGAAGAAACCAAATCATTCCGATAGAAGAAGATATGCTGCCCTATGTCCATTGGCTCTATAATGTTCCGGGAGTGGGGAATATCACCATGCAGTCGCTGCTTGCCCGGATAGGAACGCCGGACATTGTGTACCGGCTGTCGGAAAAGGAGCTGGACGCACTTCTATGTAAGGAAGGACGGAATCAGAAATTGAAAGAAAGAATCCTACAGTCCAGACAAAAGTGGAATGTAGAAGAAAATTACAGGCAGCTTGGAGAAAAACAGATACGCTTTACCTGTCTTGGGCACCGGGATTATCCGGCGAGACTTCTGGAAATTCCAAATGCGCCTTACGGACTCTACTACCGCGGAAAATTGCCAGATGAAAAACAGGGCGCAGTGGCGATGATAGGTGCAAGGAACTGCTCGGAATATGGAAGACGGATGGCGCAGACTTTTGGCAGAGAGCTGGCGATGGCAGGCATCCAGATTATCAGCGGCATGGCAAGAGGCGTCGATGGCATCGGACAGAAAGAAGCACTTGCTGCGGGCGGCTATTCGCTGGGCGTGATGGGCTGTGGGGTAGACATTTGTTATCCCAAAGAAAACAGAGAGTTATATGATATGCTTTGCATACAGGGCGGCATTTGCTCAGAGTATCCCCCTGGAACAGAACCGAAGAATACACTTTTTCCGCCGAGAAATCGTATCATCAGCGGATTTGCGGATATTGTGCTCGTGGTGGAAGCAAAACACAGGAGCGGCACTCTGATTACAGTGGATATGGCATTGGAGCAGGGAAAAGAGATTTACGCGCTGCCGGGACGGGTAACAGATGCGCTGAGTGAAGGCTGCAACCGGTTAGTGCAGCAGGGGGCGGGCGCAGCGCTTACGCCGCAGGATATTCTTTATGCGCTTGCCGGGCGCCGGCAGTCTGGACAGCCGCCGATAATACCGCAGCAGATTGAACAATCACCCCAGATATCGCAACAGATTAGGCAATCATCATTTGGGCGACCGTTAGAAAAACAGAGGCAGAAAGAAGCGCAAGGGCATTTTTTACCGGAAATTCAAAGAGAAATACTGCAAAGTCTGGACGATACGCCGCAGTCTGTGGAAATAATAAAAGAACGCATGTTATCTAAATTTCAGCGGGAAATGACACTGCCGGAGCTGATGAATCAGCTTGTCAAGTTGAGTCTATGCGGTCTGGCGAAACAGATTGGAGGGTCGTATTTTGTGAGAGGATAGGTTGAAAAATCAGAGATTTTTCAACCGCGAGTTTGTGCTGACGTTTGCAAC